>NZ_BCPS01000081.1:0-225796 GCF_016586185.1 Paenibacillus sp. EPM92 | reverse complement strand
CGACGGGAGCCACTGGTGCGACAGGAGCCACGGGAGCCACGGGAGCCACTGGTGTAACGGGAGCGACAGGCGCAACGGGCGTAACGGGAGCCACGGGCGTAACGGGAGCCACGGGAGCGACAGGAGCTTCAGGAGCGACAGGAGCCACTGGTGCAACAGGCGCAACGGGAGCGACGGGAGCAACAGGAGCAACAGGAGCAACGGGCGTTACAGGAGCCACGGGAGCCACAGGAGCTACTGGTGCAACGGGAGCGACAGGATCCGGTTCGTTACTGTCCAGTACAGATGCAGTTGCAGCGCAAATCATTACCATCGGAGATCCTCCAGCAACGGTTTTATCGTTGGGGGTAGTCGCTACAGGCACCGATTCGTTCAAAATCGACTCCATGGTTGAAGTCGAAATTGTATCCGGCGCTGTCATCAATGCTGTTGAATACACTATTACGTACCAGTTGCTGCTCGATGGAACTCCTATTGCCACCATAACAAGAGAAGACAACTCGGCTCAGAGTATCGCTATTGCCCGTACCATCATTGAAATTCCCAACATGACCTGGGTGGATACGCCTGGAGCTGGGGCGCATACGTATTCCATAGCAATCGCCGTAAATGGTACCAATATTACGGATGCGCAAGTTAACATTCGCGCATTGAACGTCATACAATTCACGTAATACTTGGTTGGGGACTCGGGATGCCTTCTTCAGGAGAAGGCATCCGTCCCTTTATTTTTTCTCCTCTCTATAACTTCCGGAAATGAGGATGATTCATGATAACCATCAGTTTGTGCATGATTGTCAAAAACGAAGAAGAAGTGTTGGCCCGCTGTCTGGATTCCGCCAAAGATATCGTCGATGAAATCAACATTATCGACACAGGCTCCGAAGACCAAACCGTGGAAATTGCGAAACGGTACACGGACCGCATTTTTCATTTTCCGTGGACAGGAAGCTTCTCGGAAGCGAGAAACCATGCCTTCACCTACGCGACGAAAGAGTACATTCTTTATTTGGATGCGGATGATGTCATCTTGGAGGAAGATCGCCGTCAATTTCTCGAGCTCAAGAAAACGTTGAATCCCGCGGTCGATTCGGTCTCCATGTTTTACAACGCCGGCACGGATGAGTTCGGCAACGTCACGCTGCGCTACCGGCGCAACCGGCTCATCAAGACGGCCCGCAACTTTCAATGGCGCGGCGACGTGCATAATTATTTGGAGGTCTCCGGCTACATTATTAATTCGGACGTGGCGATCACGCACAAGAAAACGAGACATAAAGTAGGTCGTAACCTGCAAATTTATGAGCGTAAAATCGAACGCGGCGACAAGTTCAGTCCCCGGGATTATTTTTACTACGGAAATGAACTCAGAGAAAACGGTCATTATGAGAAGGCGATAGATAACTATCAAAAAAATTTGGACCTTGCCGAAGGATGGGTCGAGGATAAAATTAATGCGTGTATCAACATGGCGGACTGCTACCGGTTCCTCGGCGATTTGAAAAAAGAACTGGAGGCTTTAAGCAAATCGTTCGATTACGGCAAGCCCAGAGCTGAAGTGGCCAGCCGGATGGGGTTTTATTTTTACCGGAAGCGGGACTATCGTACAGCGATATTCTGGTATGATTTAGCGACCCGGCTGCCGGCCGATACGAATCAGTGGGGCTTCAGTTATCCCGCTTACTGGACCTGGTATCCCCATTTGCATATGTGCGTTTGCTATTATCGGTTGGGCGAATACGAGAACGCATACGTTCATAACGAAGAAGCCCGCAAGTACCGTCCCGAGGACACGAATGTTCTCCACAATAAAACGCTGCTTGAGGGACTCCTTACGCTGCCAAAGAAGGTGGATGAATGAATGTCCGTATTAACAGCGTGCTATTCATTCAAGTCATTCCCGATATCCGAACGAATAAAATCGCCAACGTGTTAAGCCAAGCCGGCATCCAAACCGATCTGCTCTATTTAAAGACGCATCCTGCGGAAGTTTATCGCGGCTATGCACTGCCATATTCCCGGATTTTTAAACTCCGGATGATTAAGGAAATCGTCGAGTTTGTCGATCAATCCTCCTATGATCTTGTCATTAGCTGTAATGAGCCTGACATCATCAGCGCCGTGCTGGCCTGCTCCACCAAACCTGTCATACATGATTGTCACGACATGATGTCGCTCCGCGGGGATATTACGAACGATCAAGCGATTTTGGAATTCATCGCCAATAAATATGCGTCCGCGAACATCTATGTGACGGATTTAATCAAGGAAATTGCCGTACAACGATTCGGTCTGTCGAATAAACCGGTCACGGTGCTGGATAACTATGTTCTTCGTGAACAGCTACCCCAGCAATATCTTCCGAAATTAAGCCAAACGGACGGCGAGATCCATTGCGTCTATGAGGGAGGCTTAACGAATCGCAGCGATCATCACCGTTATATCGAACCTGTTTTACTTGCCCTTGCGCAGGAGAAAGTTCATGTTCACTATTACACCCCGTTTCAGAGCTCATATTACAGCATGCTGGAGCAGAAATCCCCTTACCTGCATTGGGAAGGAACCCGGGAGCCGAACGAGCTGATTTACGAGATGACCCGCTATGACGTCGGGCTAACCGTATTGCATGTAACCGAACGAAACAAACCGTTTCTGGACAGTACATTTCCAAACAAAGCGTGGGATTATTTGGCGGCGGGGTTGCCCATTTTGTTCAGCGATTTGACCTCGTTTCAACAGTTTTTGAAAAGCTATGCCGTCGGCCGCATTTTGGACTTGTCCGGCCATCTATTCGAACAGGTTCGGGCCGCCTCCCTTATACCAATCAATCCCGGTTTTTTGAACGATTACCGTCTCACGATGGAAGATCAAAGCGATCGGCTTGTGGAATTTTTGGAAGAAGCCGTCATTTCTTTTTATAAGCGGAGCAGGGAATAGCTCCCGGCTTTATCTCGTTGTAACCTGCCCCCGCCTGCTGAGGCGGGGGAGCGCCCCTTTGAAAGAACAGGGCAGAGGTGACACAGGGGCTGCTTGAAAATAGAGGTCGGCGTTACAAATGATCTAATCAATAAAAGCCCACGGAAGGATAGCACACGTGAGCTTTTTGAGTTGTTCACGAACATACTTACGATATTTCAATAGTCCTATTTCGTCAGCAGCAGCTCTAACGATTTGCGCACGAAGCCGCCGGTTTCGGCAAGTGCGGCCTGGGCTTGGGCACAATGGACGCCTCCGAGGAGCATGACGATGGCGGTTTTGACATGGCCGCCGGAGTCGGCGAAGGCTTGTTCTACGGCTTCCTCCGAAGCATCGGTGGCGAGCCGGATGATCCGCTTGGCGCGATCAACGAGCTTGATGTTCGACGGCTGTACATCGACCATCAGGTTGCCGTACACTTTGCCCATGCGGATCATCGATGTCGTCGTCAGCATGTTCAAGATGAGCTTCTGGGCGGTGCCCGCTTTCATCCGCGTGGAGCCGAGTACGACTTCCGGGCCGACCACGGCCTCGAGCACGATATCGGCCAGCGGAACCATAGGCGTCCCCTCATTGTTGCAGATGCCGATGACCCCGGCGCCGTTCGCCTTGGCCCGTTTCATCGCGCCGAGTACATAGGGCGTCCGTCCGCTGGCTGCGATGCCCACGGCTACATCGTTCGGCCCGATTCCGTGGGCATCCACATCGGACATGCCGAGCTCTTCGCTATCCTCGGCGCCCTCGACGGGATCCTTCACCGCCTGGAAGCCGCCGGCAATCAAACCCAGCACCATATCCGGCGAGGTGCCGTAGGTCGGAGGGCATTCGGACGCATCCAGGATGCCGATGCGGCCGCTGGTGCCGGCGCCGATGTAGATGAGGCGTCCGCCTTGTTGAAAGGAGGCGACGATGCGGTCGACGGCCTGCGCCAGCTTCGGAATCAGCCCTCGCAGCACGTCGGCGACTAGACGGTCTTCATCGTTGATGAGCGTCAGGATTTGCTCGGTCGGCAGCTCGTCGATTTGTCGTGTCCGCGGATTGACCTGCTCCGTCGTGAGTGTGTGTAGCTGATGTATTTGCATGGAGATAGCTCCTTCTTGAATAATTTTTTGGGATACCGTGCTCCTGCATCAGGCAGCGGTGTCGATAGCAGTTGCTCCAGCCGCTGCAGTTGCGCTAGTTGGCTGGAGAGGGGAATGCTCACTCGCCTGGCAGGAGTTGCAGCGCCAGCCGGGCGGCGCCATAGGCGGGCGCTTGCCGCGCTTCGTGCAGCCGCAGATCCGGCCAAGCGGCCTCCAGCCGCTCGCGAAACGTCTTCCGGTACAGCTCGCTGTACCGAAAGACCGAGCCGCTGAGCACCAGGTCCGCCTGCACGAACCAAGCGTGCTTGCGCACAAGCGCGGACGTTTGCTCTGCCAAGGCTGCGGCGCTGCGCTCGATCAGCCGCCTGGCCGGCGGATCGCCGGCAGCGGCCGCTTCGATCGCATACCGCGCGAAGGCGGCGACGTCCTGCTTTTTAATGTGCGGCTGGTAGATATACCTCCGCAGCTCGACGATACGTTCCCAGCCGTATGCCTGTTCAATCATCGGCGTCATCGCCGTAGGCGGATCAATGCCGTCGTAGCTGCGCATGACCGCATGCAGCGTATCGAGACCGATGCGGTAGCCGCTGCCTTCGTCGCCAAGCAAGTGCCCCCAACCTCCGACACGGTAACAGTCCCCGTCCGGCGTGCGGCCGAAGACGATCGAGCCGGTTCCTGCGATGGCGAGCACGCCGAAACTGCGATCGAGCGTGGCCATCAGCGCTATTTCCGCGTCGTTCGTCACGAGCAGCTTCGCCTCGACGCCCGTTTGTTCGAAATAAGACCGGATTGCGAAGGTTACGCGTTCCCGATCTTCATGCGTATCGACGCCCGCCATGCCAAGACAGAGGCCGAGCTCCCAACGTTGTCCGGGCGCACCGAGCTTGTCAAGCTTTTCACACTCCCCAAGCACTTCGCGCTTGTCAAGCCCTCCAAGCTCTTCGGACCTCTCCGGCCCCGGCGTTCCCGTTCCCCCGTCGTCTTCCCGTATAGAAGAAAGCGCTTGATTCAACAGCTGGATCAGCTCGCGAACGGCGTCGTCGAAGCCAATTGCTTGCGGATTGCTCGGCCCTCCTGACAACCGGGTCAGCTCCAGTCCTGCGGCATTGATGACGCAAATCTCCGTTTTCGTCCCGCCGCCGTCGATGCCTACAAACAGCTTCACGAACATCACCTTCTTGCCACGTCATGTAAGATTATGTTTAAAGTATATACGAAAAGGCTTGTCCGTGTAAAACAAAATTTTATGATTGAAATATATGTTGAAATAAAGTTTCAGAGGCTTTATAATTGGAGTCAGTTGGAAATGAATTCTGGCAAGAGGGGGTGAGGGAGTTGAACGGCGGACTCGTCCGGTTAAGAGAAGCCCTGCACGATCTGACGCCATCGGAGAAGAAGGTGGCGGAATATATACTGGGCGATCCCAAAGGCGTTATTGCATTATCCGTAGCGCAGCTCGCGGAATACAGCGGGTCCAGTCAAGCCGCAATCGTGCGGTTGTGCAAGTCGCTCGGGCTGAAAGGGTTCCCGGATCTGAAGCTGAAGCTCGCGGGCGATTTGCAGGAGTCGGCCAAGGTGCCGGAGATGCAGGGCTATCAGGAAATCCGGCCGCATGACTCGATCTCGACATTGATTCAGAACGTGTCGGCGAACAACATTCAGTCGATCCGCGACACCGTCAAGATTTTGGACGAAGCGATGGTAAGTCAAGCGGTGGAGGCGTTAGACCGGGCCGAGCGCATATTTTTCTTCGGGATCGGGGCCTCCGGATTGATCGCGCAGGACGCGCAGCACAAGTTCCTCCGTATTAACAAGACGGCGTTCTCGTTCGCCGACTCGCACGTGCAGTTGATGACGGCGGTTACCTTGACTCCCCGTGACGCTGCGGTAGCCATCTCTTACACAGGTGAAACCCGCGAAGTGATTACCGCATTGAAAGCGTCTTCAGAGCTGGGCGCCACGACGATCAGCATTACGAAATACGGTACGACGACGCTCCACAGCTACTCGCAAATTCCGCTCTGCATCTCTTCCACCGAGAACGAAATTCGCAGCGGCGCGATGGCTTCCCGCATCACACAATTGAATGTGATCGACATTTTGTATTTGGGAGTCGCCAGCCGCAACTACAACCAGTCGGTTCAATACCTCGACCGAAGCCGGGCGGTCATACGCGATTTGAACAAATAACCACAAACCAAGGGGGATTTAACGATGAAGCGTACGAAATGGCTGTCTTTAATGGTAATCAGTGCTTTGGCCCTAACAGCTTGTAACAACGCCGGCGGCGGTGCGGGAGAGACTGGAACGGCGGGAACGAAGACCGGCGAGCAAAGTGCGGCGCCGACCGAAGATAAGAAGCCGGATACCGTCAAAGTATGGACGTATCCGGTGCATGCCGCGTACGAAGACGATCTGAAACAGCTTGTCGCTGATTTCACCAAAACGAACCCGCATATTAAAGTCGAGTACGAAATGCTGTCTTGGGCGGAAGGTCCGAAGAAGTTCGACGTCGCGCTTAACGCGGGCGATCCGCCGGACCTGTATTTCCACTCCGTCAGCGGTCAATACGTGAACACCGGCCTTGCCCTTCAATTGGACTCTTTCCTAACTAAAGAAATAAAAGACGATTACCAGCCGGGAACGCTGGAGCTCGGACAAATCCAGGGCAAACAGTACGGCCTCCCGCTGTACCAATTCCAATGGGCTTGGGGCGGCAACAAGCGCATCCTGGAGGAAGCCGGCATCGATTGGAAGAAAATACAAGCGAGCGGCTGGACGTGGTCCGAATTTAACGAAGCGGCCAAGAAGCTGACCAAAAAACTGCCGGACGGCTCTACCCAATACGGTCTCGTTACAGACGGCACGAGCCTTGACTTCATTCAAATGCTCTCACGCAACGCCGGGATGCCGGATGTGCTGGACAAAGACGGGAAATTCCAATGGAACGACACCCGGATTCTCGATACGATGAAATTTATCGAAGGACTGGTCAAAACCGGCGTTATGCCGAAGGAGAGCGCTGCCCTGGCGCCGCTCAAACGGACCGAAATGTTCTATGCCGGCCAAGCGGCGATCATCAGTAAAGCGATTCCATACTACGATGTCATGATCCAAAACCGCAACAAAGACATCGACGCTGGTAAAGTGAAGGGCGAGAAAATCGAGTTCATTCTCCTGCCTGTTCCGCACCACGACAACCAGCCGGCCAAGACGACGATGGGCGGCGAAGGCTATGTGGCCTTCAAGCAAAAGAACGATAAAGGCGAGCAGCACGCGAAGAACACGTTCCTCGTGATGGAAGCGCTCAGCGGAGCCAAAGCGGGCAATTCCGCCAACGAGCTGTCCCTGCCGTTCGTACGCAAGTCGCAAGCGAAGGAATTCGAAGGCAAAGGCAAAGCGAGCCAAGTGAACTCGGAGGCCGCCCAAGCGATGGCGAAAAACATCTCGATGCCGGTCGATCTCAGCATCGATGTCGATAAAGCCGCGAAGATGAAGCAGTTTAACGAGCAAGTGGTGAAACCGACGTTCCAGGCGGTGCTGGCCGGCGAGAAGACCGCCGATCAAGCGGTGGAAGACTTCAAGAACAAAGGCAAGCAAATGTTCGGCCAATAATTCAAGGGAAAACAGGAAACTGAGGCGAAGTACAAAGGGGAAGCCGTCCGATGAAGCTTAACGAAAGACGGACAGCCCGAAAGGGTAAGGCTTCCCCGTTTGTGCTTTCTTTCTTTCCTTTCAGAATAAGGACGAATTGGCTTTTTCGGCGGAAAGGAGACCCTCATGCAGCAAACTTCGGTTGCACGGCCCGTACCGGCACCAAGTCCCCTCAAGCGTTTTTGGCGGGAGTACGGGTGGGCGTATGCATTCATTGCGGTACCGGTGCTTTTGTTTCTCGTGTTTACGTTATATCCGGTCATCTCAGCGTTTATTATGAGCTTTCAGGAATACGGCATTCTGCAGTCCAAATGGGTCGGGGGCAGCAACTATTCGCGGTTGGTGCACGACGAAGTGTTCTGGAAATCGATGAAGAACACCGTCATTTTTACCGTCGGCACGGTGCCCGTCAATATTGTCATTACGTTCGGTCTCGCCTATCTTATATTTCAAACGAAAAACAAGTGGCAGACGTTTTTCAAAGCAGCGCTTTATTTGCCGACGGTCGCCTCCGGCGTCACGCTGTCGCTTGTTTGGCTGGCGATGTTCGACCCGACCTCGGGCGGCTTGTTCAATAAGGTGCTCGCCCTCTTCGGCTTGGAGCCGGTCATTTGGCTCGGGCAATCGAGCTCGGCGCTGTTTTCGCTCATGCTGATGACCTACCTCGGCTCACATGGCAGCGGCATTATTTTGTATTTGGCGGCGATGGGGGGCATCCCGAAGTCGCTGTACGAAGCGGCGGACATCGACCACGCGAGCGGCTGGACGCAGTTCACGAAGATTACTTGGCCGCTGCTTAAGCCGACGACGCTCTATTTGCTCGTGACGGGCGTTATCACATCGTTTCAGGTGTTCATCAGCGTGTACCTGATGACGCAGGGCGGTCCGAACTTTGCGACCACGACGATCGCCTATTTGATTTATGACACCGCATTCGTCTACTACGATTTCGGGCTTGCCTCCGCGCAGTCGTTCGTGCTGGCGGCGATGATCGTGATCGTGTCCGTCGTGCAATTCAAATACTTCTCGACGGATATCGAGTACTAGAGGGGGCAATCTCGATGAAAACAACCAACAAAACGATACTGATTGCTCTCGGCGCGGTAATTCTTTCATTTTGGGCATTCATCACGGTCATTCCGCTGTATTGGATGTTCATCGGCTCCTTTCAGGATTCGGCAGCGAGCGCGACGTTCAAGCCGCAGATGATTCCGGACATCTGGTCCATCGCGCCATACGAGCGTTTCTTCGACAAAACGATGGCGTGGCGCTGGCTGGTTAACTCGCTCTTCGTATCGGCGGTGCTGACGGTAACGAACCTGTTCTTCGCCTCCTTGGCCGGATACGCGTTCGCGAAGCTGAAGTTTCCCGGTAACAAGTCGATTTTCTGGGTGCTGCTCAGCACGATGATGATTCCCTCACAAGTCACGCTCATCCCGCTCTACATTCTCGTCATCAACATGTTTAATTTGGGCGACACGTATACGGCGATCATTTTGCCGGCGCTCGTCGGGGTGGGCAACATCTTCCTGATGAAGCAGTACATGTCCACGCTGCCTACGTCGCTCATTCATGCGGCGCGGATCGATGCGTGCAGCGAATTCGGCATTTTCTACAAAATCATTCTTCCGATGGCGAAGCCGGGGCTCGCGGTGCTCGCGATCTTCACGTTCGTAGCGCATTGGAACGATTTCTTCTGGCCTTTGCTCGTCACGCGCAGCAATGAGATGCGGACGATTCAGGTAGGCTTGGCCGGCTTTAAGTTTGCGGAATCGACCGACTACGGCGCGATCATGGCCGGGGCGACGATCGGGGCGCTGCCGATGATCGTATTGTTTTTCGCCTTGCAAAGGTATTTCCTGCAGGGCATCACCATTGGAGCCGTTAAGGGCTAGCTGGGAGGAGAACGTATGGCTCGCGTTGTTTTCGAAAATGTCCGTAAGGAATATGAGGATGTCAAAAGAGGCAGTTTTACGGCGGTAGCGGGCTCGAGCTTCGTCATTGAGGATAAAGAATTCGTCGTGTTCGTCGGCCCGTCGGGCTGCGGCAAGACGACGTCGTTGCGAATGATCGCCGGACTGGAGCAGCAGACGAGCGGCGATATTCTGATCGGCGACCGGGTAGTCAACCAGCTTCATCCCAAAGACCGCGATATCGCGATGGTGTTTCAAGATTATGCGCTGTATCCGCATATGACCGTTCGCGAGAATCTGTCGTTTGGTTTGAAAAATTTGAAAAAAAGCAAAGCCGAAATCGAAGAGAAGGTGAAGTCCGCCTCCTCGATCCTGGGCCTTGACGAGATGCTCGAGCGAAAGCCGCGGGAGCTGAGCGGCGGGCAGCGGCAGCGCGTTGCCGTCGGACGCGCGATCGTCCGCGATCCGCAGGTGTTCTTGTTCGACGAGCCGCTGTCCAACCTGGATGCGAAGCTGCGCATTCAGATGCGCGTGGAGCTGGCGGAGCTGCACAAGCGGCTCGGCGCGACGATCGTGTACGTGACGCACGATCAGGTTGAGGCGATGACGCTCGGGGAGCGCATCGTGGTGATGAACCACGGCGTCATCCAACAAATTGCGCCGCCTACGGAGCTGTACAACAACCCGAGCAACATGTTCGTCGCCGGGTTCATCGGCTCCCCGGCGATGAACTTCATCGACGCGCAGATCCAAGGGGACAAGGCGATCGTGGAAGGCGCGGCATTCACGCTGCCGGAGCGGATGGCAAGGAGCATGAAGGCGTACGAAGGACGGAGCGTTATCTTGGGCATTCGCCCGGAGCACATTTTCGGCGAAGACTTTGCGCTGCACGTCTCTCCCGAGCACAAGCTGTCGGCTACCGTACAGGTCGTCGAGCACCTGGGCTCGGAAAATCTGGTTTATTTCCGTGTCGGTGAGCGGATGGTAACGGCTAAGGTGCACCCGGAGACGAATGCTTCGATCGGACAGCTGAAGACGTTCATTATCGATCTGAGCAAGGCGCATTTCTTCAATCCGGATACCGAAGTGCGCATCATACTGTAACGATTGCGGGGCTTGAATAAGGAGGGAAAGGCTGCATGCGCAGTTTAAGTCAACTGATCGTACAGGCCGGCGGCCTGGCGTACCGGGAGATGATCGCGATATTTCTGTTCAGCGCGGTCAGCTCGGCCGTACTGATGCCGCTCGTATTTTTGTTCTCGGCGGGAACGGCGCTTCTGCTGGTGCCGGTCGTCTATGCTCCGCTGCTGGCAGGCGTCTTCTATGCGGCTCACCGGATGGTGGCGGGCGAACGGCCGAGGCTGAAGGATGTGTTCGCCGGGGCGGTTCGTTTCTTCATCCCGTCGGCCGTTTTCGGCCTGCTGTGCTCGTTGTTCGTGCTGATTCTGGCCTCCACCTGGTGGTATTACGGGCAGAAGGACGGTATGCTGCACTGGGCCCTGGCCATCTTCCAGACTTACTTTGTGACGATGTTCTTCGTATCTCAGCTGTATACGCTGCCGCTCATCGTGCAGGAGAACGAGCCTGTATTTCGCGCCGTAGGCCGCAGCGTGAAGCTGACTGTCACCCATCCGGGGTATACGATCGGGGCTTTCCTGCAGCTGCTGTGCGTCACGGTGCTGCTCGGATTGACCGTCGTCGGTTTCGCCTTCCTGTTTGCCGGAATGGCGGCGGTATACTCGAATATGGTTGCCCGTAACGTGCTCGCCGGGCGCGAGGAGAAGGCGGAGAACCAAGGCGGGAAGACGTGGGGGGGCATAGCCGGATGAAGGCGCGGGTTGCGGCTGGCGCCGATCTGCTTCCTCGCATCGCGGCGAAGCTGAGCGGGCTGCGACTCGGCTTGCTGACGAACCCGACGGGCGTGGACGCCCGTTTCCGGACGACGCTTGCCGCGTGCGCGGAGATGCCTTCGGTGCGGTTGTCCGCGCTCTTTGCCTGCGAGCACGGCTTGCGCGGCGAACGGCAGGCCGGCGTTCGCTTCGAAGACGAAGAGCATCCGGAGCTCGGCATCCCGGTCTACAGCTTGTACGGCACGCGCAAGAAGCCTGACGCCGCCATGCTGGAAGGCGTCGATGCCGTGCTCTTTGACATTCAGGATATCGGCGTCCGGTTCTATACTTATTTATCGACGCTTGTGTACATGATGGCGGCTTGCGCCCAAACGGGGCGTGCGCTGTACGTGCTGGACCGTCCGCATCCGCTCGGCGCCCTCCGGGCTGAAGGCGGGCTGCTGCAGCCCGGATACGAGTCAATGGTCGGGGCGGTCGCCGGAACGCCGTATGCGACAGGCATGACGATCGGCGAGTACGCCGGGTGGGTTAACGACCGGCTGGAGCAGCCGTGCGCACTGACGGTTGTACCGATGGAAGGGTGGAAGCGGGGCATGCGGTTCGATGAGACGGGCTTGCCGTGGATCGTGCCGTCGCCGAACGTGCCGACGCTTGACACGGTTCGCGTCTACGCAGGCACCTGTTTGTTCGAGGGCACGAACGTTTCCGAAGGACGAGGCACGACGCGTCCGTTCGAAACGGTAGGAGCGCCTTGGATCGACGGCGAACGGCTCGCGCGCGAATTCGCTTCGTTCGGACTGGCCGGGGTGCACGCGCATCCGCTTTATTTCTCGCCGACGTTCTCCAAGCATCAGGGCGAGCTGTGCGGAGGGGTTCGGCTGTATGTGACCGAGCCGGATGTTTTCGAATCGGTCCGGGCAGGTCTGACGCTGCTCCGGTCGATGCAGAAGCTGTACCCGGAGACGTTCCGGTTTCTACCCCCGGTCCGCGAAGGCGGAAAGGCGTTCATCGATTTATTGACGGGGGATTCGCTGGTAGCCGCCGAATTGGCGGAAGACGGCGGACTGCGCCGGGTGCTGGACCGTTACGAAGCCGACATAGAGGGTTGGAAGAAGGAGCGGAGCGGTTATTTACTGTATATGTAATGCACTTTATTTAACAACCCGGAAGGGGAGGAAATCGGGATGGACGTAGTGGAACGGAGCGCGGGGGAAGCAGGGGACAAAGCGGAAACAGCGGCTGTAGCGGCTGCAGAACTCGTGAAACGGATGACGCTGGAGGAGAAGATCGGGCAAATGGTGCTGTGCGGCTTCACCGGCACGGAGCCGTCGGCCGATATCGAGCGGTTGATTCGCGACGAAGCGGTCGGCGGCGTCATCTTGTTCGCCCGTAATGTGCAGAGCACGGAGCAGGTGGCCCGGCTCAACCGGTCGCTGCAAGCGGCCGCATCGATCGCCGGGCGGCTTCCCTTGTGGATCAGCATCGACCAGGAGGGCGGCATGGTCGCGCGGATCACCGACGGGGTTGCGCTGATGCCGGGTGCCATGGCGATTGCGGCCGGCGGCTCCGCCGAAGACGCCTATGAAGCGGCTTCGATCAGCGGCCGCGAGCTGAAGGCGCTTGGAATTAACCTGAACTTTGCCCCCGTTCTGGATGTGAACAACAATCCGGCCAACCCGGTTATCGGGGTGCGCTCCTTCGGCGAAGATCCGGGCCGCGTGGCGGAATTAGGCGTTGCGACGATCCGCGGGCTGCAAGAGGCCGGCGTTGTGGCGACAGCCAAGCATTTTCCCGGCCACGGGGATACGCATGTGGATTCGCATCTCGCTCTCCCGACGGTCGCGCATCCGCTCGAAAGGCTGGAGCAGGTTGAGCTGCGGCCGTTCCGGGAGGCGATCGCGGCCGGCGTCGACGCCATCATGTCGGCGCATATCGTATTTCCGGCGTACGAGCCGGCGAAGCTGCCGGTGACGCTGTCGCATGCGGCGCTGACCGGTCTGCTTCGCGGGGAGCTCGGCTATCAGGGCGTCATCATGACCGACTGTATGGAGATGAACGCAATCGCCGAGCATTTCGGCACGGTGGAGGCTGCCGTTATGGCGGTCGAAGCGGGGGCCGACCTTGTGCTCATCAGCCACAGCCATGAGCGTCAGCTGGGGGCGCTGGAAGCGCTGCGGCTGGCGGTGCTAGCCGGACGCATCCGCGAGGAGCGCATCGACCGCTCGGTCGAGCGGCTGCTGGCGCTGAAGGCGCGGCGCGGCGTGCTGGCACCGGCCGCGGCTGGCGGCGTGCCGGGGGGAACAGCGGCAGAGGAGCCGCAAGACGAAGCGGTCGAGCCGGCTCTTGTGCCGCCGCTCGTTGGCTGCGAGGCGCATCTGGCGGCGGCGCAGCGCATCAGCGAAGCGAGCATCACGGTCGTGCGCAACGAGCGCGGACTGCTGCCGCTTGCGAAGGACCGTTCGCTGGTCGTGATCTCGGTGGAGGCTGCCGTTCAATCGGAGGTCGACGAGCTGCTGGAGGCCCCGCTTTCGCTGGGCAAAGCGCTTGTGGAGCTCGGCGCTTGCGAAACGGAATGGCTCGTGCCACTCCGCAAAGTTGGCGAGCTCAAGGAGGAGCTGGTGCGCAGCGCGCTGTTCGCCGATCAGGTCGTCGTGGCGACGTATAACGCCTATTTGGAGCCGGATCAGGCTGAATTGATAAGGGCGCTGCAGGCAAGAGGGAAGGATCCGATCGTCGTCGCGCTGCGCAGCCCTTACGATCTGCTTGCGTTTCCCGATGTCGGCGCATTCATGGCCGTTTACGAGAGCCGGCCGCTGGCGCTGCGCAGCGCGGCCAAGGTGCTGACTGGCGGCATTCCTGCCGCCGGCCGACTGCCGATCTCGCTTGGCGGGCAAGCTACGGCGGGTTCGGGTGCTGACGGCAGCCAAGGAGGAGACGCCGTATGATCCATTGGCTGCAGGCCGCTTTACACAAGCCGGAGCGTCTCATCGTCGGGCTTATGTCCGGTACCTCGCTCGACGGGATCGACGCCGCCGTCGTAAGGATCGCCGGAAGCGGGCTCGATTCGCGAATCGAGCTGGTGCATTATCACAGCGTCCGGTATGAGGAACCGCTTCGGGAGAAGCTGAAGCGGCTTTGCAGCCCGGATCAGTCTTCGACGCCGGACATATGCGCGATGAACTTTTACATGGCGGAGCGCTTTGCCGAGGCGGCGAGGGAAGCGGCCGCGGCCGCGGGGCTGCGGCTGGAGGACATCGATCTGATCAGTTCGCACGGCCAGACGATCTGGCATATCCCGGTCGCGGCGGAAGCGGCGGTCGACCCGTTCGGCGTTCGCTCAACGCTGCAGATCGGCGATCTGTCGGTGCTCGCGAAGCTGACGGGCCGGCCGGTCGCCGGCGATTACCGCACCGCCGATATGGCCGTCGGCGGGCAGGGAGCCCCGCTTACGCCTTATGGCGACCTGATTCTGTTCCGTGACGAGCACGTCGGCCGCATCGCGCAAAATATCGGCGGCATCGGCAACTGCGCGGTGCTGCCCGCGGGCGCGAAGCCGGAGCAGGTGACGGCCTTCGATACGGGGCCGGGCAACATGCTGATCGATCAGGCCGTGCTCGAGCTGACGGACGGCAGGCTGACGTATGACGCGGACGGCGCTTGGGCGGCGGCCGGACGGCCAGACGAGGCGCTGCTCGGCGAGATGCTGAGTCATCCGTACTTCGCTCTGGAGCCGGTCAAGACGACCGGCCGCGAGCTGTTCGGCAAAGCGTATGCGAACGCGTGGATGTCCCGCATGCGGGCGGCGGGCCTGCAGCCGGAGGACATCGTCGCCACGTTCACGGCGTTCACCGCCCGCAGCATCGCGCAGAGCTATCGCGACTTCGTGCTGCCCGGCCAGGCGATCGCCGAGGTCGTCGTCAGCGGCGGCGGCGCGCACAACCGGACGCTGCTGCGCATGCTTGGCGACCTGCTGCCGGGGCAGCGGGTGCGCACCGCTGCATCGCTTGGCGTCTCGGATGACGCCAAGGAAGCGATTTGCTTCGCCGTGTTCGGCAACAACCTGCTTCACGGCGAGCCGAACAATCTTCCGTCCGCCACGGGAGCCGCGCGGCAGACGGTCATGGGCAAGCTGGCGCTGCCGGAATAGCGCCGGCGAATAGGTGAACATCCCGAAACGTCAGCCCAACGGGGCCGAACCTCGTGACTAACAATCAAAACGGTTTGCAAAATCGTTATATCGTGGATGACGAAGCTCCTGATGACCATCGGGGGCTTTTTTTCATGAGCGCTGAAAGATTTGGTCGCTGCGGGGCCGACCGATCTGCTGGAATCATTTCTGGAAGAATTAACTTATTGTTTCCCCGACTAATTTTCCGTAAACTAATAAATGTTTTGTAAAAAGAAGAACATAACATGACGAAGACCCTTGATTGCAGCAAGAAAATGCATCACGGCGAACGATGTCGGGGGACGACTATGGACAACAAGAAGCACACAGCAGCGCCGCAGCGGGCGAACGAATTGAAGCGCGGATTGAAGGCCCGCCATTTGACGATGATCTCGATCGGGGGATCGATCGGTACCGGACTGTTCCTGGCCAGCGGAGGGGCGATTCATTCCGCCGGTCCGGGCGGGGCCTTGCTGGCCTATTCGGCCATCGGTTTAATGGTTTATTTCCTGATGACGAGCTTGGGCGAGATGGCGGCATGGATGCCGGTATCCGGCTCTTTCAGCACCTATGCCGGCCGGTTTGTCGATCCGGCGCTCGGTTTTGCGCTGGGATGGAACTATTGGTTCAACTGGGCGGTTACGATCGCGGCGGAGCTGTCGGCGGCCGGGCTTATAATGAAGTTTTGGTTTCCGGATACGCCGTCGCTGCCATGGTCCGTCCTGTTTCTGGCTTTCATGTTCGGGCTCAATTACTTGTCCGTACGGGGGTACGGGGAATCGGAATACTGGTTTGCGCTCATTAAAGTGGTGACGGTTATCGTTTTCATCGGCGTCGGCCTGTTGATGATCGTCGGCATTATCGGCGGCGAGGCCATAGGCTTCCGTCATTTTACGGAAGGCGACGCGCCGTTTCACGGAGGCTTCATGGCGGTGCTCGGCGTCTTTATGGCGGCAGGCTTCTCCTTCCAAGGGACGGAGCTGATCGGGATTGCGGCAGGGGAGAGCGATAACCCGCGTGTCAACATTCCGAAAGCGATCCGCCAAGTGTTTTGGCGCATCCTGCTGTTCTACATCCTTGCGATTTTCGTTATCGGGATGCTGATCTCGTATACGGACCCGGTTCTGATTAACGGCGATGTCGCTAACATTGCGGTCAGCCCGTTTACCATCGTATTTCAAAATGCGGGTCTTGCGTTCGCCGCTTCGGTCATGAACGCGATAATTCTGACCTCGGTGTTGTCCGCCGGGAACTCGGGCATGTACGCCTCCACTCGGATGCTCTGGGTGCTCGCCAAGGAAGGCAAGGCGCCGCGCCTGCTGGCGTCGTTGAACCGCCGCGGCGTACCCGTTGCGGCGCTTGCCGTGACGGCGGCGATCGGGATGCTCGCGTTCTTCACCTCGCTGTTCGGCGACGGGATCGTGTACATTTGGCTGCTGAATTTGTCGGGGATGTGCGGGTTTCTCGCCTGGCTCGGCATAGCCGTCAGCCATTACCGGTTTCGCCAAGCCTTCCTGTTGCAAGGTCACTCGCTGAGCGAGCTGCCGTTCAAGGCCAAGTGGTTTCCGTTCGGGCCGTTATTTGCCTTGGTGCTTTGTTTGTTCGTCATGTTCGGGCAAGGGTATGCGGCGGTAACCGGGGAAGAAATCGATTGGTACGGCCTGCTTTCCTCGTTCATCGGCCTGCCGTTGTTTGCCGCCATCTGGATCGGCTATAAATTGAAGCATAAAACGAAAGTCGTTCCGCTCGGGCAGTGTAAGCTGACCGACTGAACAAGATGAACAAGCCGTTGAACTCCGGCCAGCTGGAGTTCAACGGCTTTTTTACAGCGGATGCCCCTTATCTCCCGGTTGTTAGGCTAGTAAACGCGATGAATCACGTCTTCGAAAGCCGGGTCCTCCATAAGAATATCGTCGGGTTTCGCCCCAGCGGCTCAGCTCCCGCAGCATGTCCATCGCTTTCGCGTCCTGCCGGTTGCCCTCGATGACGACCCCGCTTTCCGACGTTTCGGCGATGCGGAACGGCAGCGATTCCGTCTCGGACGGCGCCGGAATGTGGAAGGCGCCGCGGAAGGTGACGCGGATGACGGTCGGCAGTCCGATCATCTCGCGGAGCTGACGGGTCGTGCCGTCATAGGCGAGCCTGCCATGGTTGATGACCATCACCCGGCCGCACAGCTGTTCGATGTCGTCCATATCGTGAGTCGTGAGCAGGACGGTTTTGCCGAAGTCGCGGTTCAGCGTCTTCAGGAATGCACGGATGTTCCGCTTCGCCGAGACGTCCAGCCCGATCGTGGGCTCGTCAAGGAATAGCAGGTCGGGGTCATGCAGCAGGGCCGCCGCCAAATCGGCGCGCATCCGCTGGCCGAGCGACAGCTTGCGCACCGGCGTCTCCCAAAATTCACGCAAGTCGAGCAGGTCCGACAGCTCCTTGAGCCGACGGCGTTTTACCGAGCTCTCGACCCGGTACATCTCCGCTAAAATATCGAACGAGTCTTTAACCGGCAAATCCCACCACAGCTGGCTGCGCTGTCCGAACACGACGACGCGCCGGCGGACGACGCGCCGCCGGTCCCGATGAGGGCTGTCCCCGCCGATGCGCACCGTGCCGGACGTCGGATGCAGGATGCCGGTCAGCATCTTGATCGTCGTCGATTTGCCGGCGCCGTTCGGACCGATGTACCCGACGAACTCGCCCGGTTCGATCGAGAAGCTGATATCGCGCACCGCTTCCTTCACCCGATATTCGCGGGAGAACAACGTGCGCAGCCCGGCCCATGGACCTTCGCGAACGACAGGGGTTTTAAATGGCTTAGACATATGATTGACTTCTATCCTCGATGGAGCGCTCATGGTTTATTGCCGCCTCCCTAACTCCCCGTACTTTGATACTTTGTTAATCCGTATCGCCAGAACGCCAAGCTGCCCGCCAAGCACAGAAGAGCGGCCAATGCCGTCCCCGCAAGCAGCCAGACGCCGTATTCGCCCCGCACAATGTAAAGCGAAGGGATGTACTGACGAAGCCGTCCGGCACGACGACAAGGAGCAGCGATTGCAGCCACTTGGGATAGAGCGCAAGCGGATATTGCGCGGCCGTGCGGGCGGCGTCCTCGGTGATGTTCTGCAGCTCGGCGATCCGGGTGATCCAGAAGCCGACAGTCGCTGTGGCCAAACCTATCGAGAATAAAAGGATCGCCCCGGTCCCGATGGCGAATAAGGTCCAGGGCACCGCGGTCCAGCCGATTTGCCCGGTCCGGATCATCGCCGTCATCGCCCAGCCGAGCACGAAGCCGCCCTGGAGCAGCTCGCCGGTCATGATGCGGAAGTTTTGCGACATGAGCGTCAGCAGTACGGGAGCCGGCCGGGTCAGCAGCTGGTCAAGCTCTCCGCCGACCAAATACTTTTCCAGGTTATGGACGTCACTCGCCAGCGAACGATACAAGGTTTTGGATAACGTCATAACTGCGAACAAATAACCGACCTCATGCAGCGTCCAGCCACGAATCGCCCCGAATTTGTGGAGGACGATAGCGACGATCAGAAAGTCCGCAATCTGAATGAGCGCCGCGAGCACGGACGCCAGGATGAAATTGAATTTGTACTGCATCCGGCTGCGAACGCTGGCTCGAATGAGCAGGCCGAACAACCGCAGGTCATGCTTCCAGGAAAATCCGAATCGGCTCACCCGCCTTGCACCTCGACCTTCCGCCGCAGCAGCCGTGTCGCCGCTAAACAAACGACCGTCATGAAGCCGCATCAGAGCACGGACCCGATCAGCGCGGAGCTGCCTTCAAAGCCCAAATAAATGCGGGTCGGCACGTAGAGCAGGTACGGGTACGGCGAAAGCCAGCTGAGGGTTTGCAGCCAGTCAGGCAGCCATTCGAGCGGGATGAAGAAGCCGGCCAGCAGCATGATGAGCGCGTGATGCCCCCAATACAGCCAGTGCGATTCCGTCGTCCATAAGGCGGCGGCGCCGATCAAATAGTTCATGCAGATCGCTAAATAAGCCGAGCATGCCAATCCGAGAAAGGTGAAGCCCACGACGGGTAATTGGGTGGACAGCTGAAGGGAGAACAAGAAGTAGTACAGCGCGTAAATCGGGATGGATTTGAATACGAATTGATACGCGATTTGACCCCATTCCCGGCTCATCAGGTGAGTGACAGATGAACGGGACGCATAAGGTCGAGGGCGATGTGACCGGTGCGTACGGATTGCGGAATGCCCAATCCGTTCGTAATAAAGCCGGACACCCAGAGAGAAGCTTGCGTGAATGCGATGTAACCGATCATGCCTTGCAGACCGTACTCGCCGAGGGAGCGGTTGTCCCCGATTCCGGTCCAGATGCAGGCATAGATGTACCCGAACATGGCGCTTGCAACGTTATGCACCATGTGTGCGCCGCGGTACTGCAAATTGCGTGCATACGATTTGGCCGCCAGAACGGCATAAAGCATAGAGCACCTCCGATAAGTTATGGCGACGGCTGTCCGTCAACTTCAGTCAAGGCGCAACGCGAAAGAGACGTTAACCATCATAGCAAAACAGGTCTATGAAGGCAATCGCTCTGCCGAAAAACAAGGGATTACAGCAGCTTGATGCCGCTGAGCAGAATGATGGCGGCCATGGCGGTGCGCAGCGGCTTCGCCGGGATTTTCGCCGAGAGACGGCTTCCGAGTAGAACGCCCGGAACCGAGCCGATCAGCAGCTGGAAAGCAAGTCCGTAATGGATATGCCCGAGACCCGCATGCATGAGGCCTGCCGCCGACACGAGCAGGAAGGCATGGACGATGTCGGTGCCGACGAGCTCGGCGGCGGTAAGCCGGTAAAAGAACATCATCGCCAGCGCAAACAACGAGCCTGAGCCGATGGAAGTGAGGCCGACCAGAAAACCGAGGACAAAGCCGATGCTGATCGTCAGGACCAGCTTCCCTTCCAGCGGCTTGTCTTGAATGGCGCCGGTGGCTTCGTCCCCCAGCCACAGCTTGACCAAATTAAGCAGCGCAACGACAATGAGCATAATCCCGAGCGTATTCCTGATGATCGTATCTTGATAGGCATGCAGGGGCGGGTATGTTTTCAGCAGCAGGATCGAAGCCGCGGCGCCCGGTAGGCTGCCTAGCGCGAATTGCTTCACTAACGGCAGGTTTACGGTTTGTTGCCGGACATGCTGAACGCTGCCGAACAGCTTCGTGACCGAGCTGTAAAATAAATCAGTGGCGACGGCCACTGCCGGCTGTACGCCAATGGTGATGAGAAGCGGCGTTAAGAGTGCGGCTCCGCCAACGCCTGTCAGTCCGACGAGCATCCCGACGAAGGCGCCGATCAGGATAAGGCTGGGTTCGATAAGGCATCCCCTCCATGTGTATGGATTAAGTGCTTGTATCCTTGTTAGTGCTTATCGGTCTAATCTATGCGGGACAAGGGGGCGGCTTGCTTTTATTTTTGGCCCCGCACTCATCCCCTGTTGAAGCCCATGTACAATGGCGGTCGTCTGTGTCGCCTCGTCATCGCGCCACGCGCTAGGCTCATCGGGCGGAACTTTTTTCGCAAGGTGTTCAGCAGAGGCGGATCGTATGTTAAAATATTGAAGCAGCTTATGATCGGCATAAACCGTTTTCATCAGATTCCCGGGCTGCAGGCTTCGCGGATGCAAGGGCCGCAGCGGGCGGCCATGATGCCGTTGCTCCGAATGAAGTGCGGCCGAATCAACCTCCAGGACCGACAGTCGGTTGGGTTCTGGTCGAACGACCGCCCAAAACCACCCATAGGATGTGACGCGTCTTGAGTTCAGAACGATTATTGTTCGATTTCGTACGATCCAAGTGGCGTCAGTTTGCGTTTGCAATCGCGCTCATTGCGACGGCCAACATTGTTCAGTCCTACTACCCGAAGCTGCTCGGCAGCTTTACGGATCAGCTGCAGCGGGCAGAGTTAACACCGCCCGTCATCGTCGATTACAGCTTGATGCTGCTTGGCATCGGGGTGACGTTCGCGTTGTTCGGGGGTGTCGGCCAGTACATCATTATGCGGATCGGACGTTATTTCGAGTTTGTGACCCGCAAAAAGCTGTTCGACCATTTCACGCAGCTGAGCGAAAGCTTCTATTCGCAGCACGGGGTCGGCAAGCTGCTCAGCTACGTGATGAACGATGTAACCTCCATTCGGGAATCGATCTCGCTCGGGATCAATCAGACGACAAACGCGGTCATGCTGATTGCGGCCGCCGTCACGATGATGGCAATCAGCGCGATCCCGCTTTATTTGATCGCCGTCTGTATCGCGCCGCTGCTGATCATCCCGTTCGTCGTTGTCAAGCTTGGGCCTGTCATCCGTATTCGATCCTTAAGCGTACAGGAATCGCTTGGGAAGATGACCGAGTCGGCGGAGGAGCAGTTCGCCGGCATCCGCGTGACCAAGAAATTCGCCGTCGAGCCGATTATGATCAGGCGCTTCGGGGAGTCCGTGGACCGCATTCGCGACAACCAGCTGCGCCTGGTACGGGTATCGTCGTTATTCCAGGCGATCATCCCGTTTCTCGGCGCGCTTTCACTTGTCGTGACGATCGCATACGGCGGGTATTTGACCATCGAAAACCGCATTACGCTCGGTAATTTCGTCGCGCTGACGCTGTACATCCGGATGATGGTCAACCCGCTGCAGCAGATCGGCAATGTCATCAACACGGTCCTGCGGTCGCGGGCCTCGTTGGAACGGATCAACGACCTGCTGGCGCGGCCGGCTGACATTGCGGAAGATGAGGGAGCGAAGCCGGTCAATTTAGACCGCTCGGGCATTCGCGTCAGCGGCTTGTCGTTCGCTTATCCGGATGCGGCCAAGGATGCGCTGCACGGCATCGACTTGACGATTGAGCCGGGCAAGACGCTCGGTATCATCGGCAAGACGGGGAGCGGCAAGACGACGCTGGCGAAGCTGTTGCTGCGCATCTACGATCCGCCGGCCGGCGCGATCCGCATCGGCGGCGTCGACATCCGCGAGATGACGCTGGAAAGCTTGCGGACGCAAATCGCCTATGTGCCGCAGGAAGGGTTCCTGTTCAGCACGACGATTCGCGACAATATTGCCTTCTACCGCCGGGACTCGTCGCTTGGCGAGGTGGAACGCGCGGCGAAGCAAGCGCAAATTTACGCCAGTATTATCGCTTTCCCCGATCAGTTCGAGACGATGCTCGGCGAGCGCGGGGTAACGTTATCCGGCGGGCAGCGGCAGCGAACAAGCCTGGCCCGCGGCTTGATCAAAAATTCGCCGATTCTGATTCTCGACGACAGCGTGAGCGCGGTCGACGCGGTAACGGAGAAGGCAATAATCGAGACCATCCGCGCCGAACGCCGGAACAAGACGACGATATTGATCGCGCATCGGATCAGCGCGCTTCAGCACGCCGACGAAATTATCGTGATGGACGAAGGGCGCATCGTGCAGCGGGGAACTCATCAGCAGCTGCTGGCTCAGCCGGGGATTTATGCGGTTTTACACGCCATTCAAGAGGAGGGGAGCCACTATGCCGAAGGAATTCGGACGCCCGGTTCCGGATCCTAGAAGGGATTCGACCATGGACGGCGCTCCGGAGACGCCGACGCAGTATAAGTCGGCGTTTCGTATCTTGCTCGGCTACGCGAAGCCGCACCGGTTGACGTTCGGCTTGATGGTCGTCTGTGTGCTGCTGGCGATCGCCGCCGACTTGCTCCAGCCGTTCTTGGTCAAAATCGCGATCGACGATCATCTCATGATCGGGGATACGAATTACGGGACGCTGGTGATGATCAGCGCCGTCTATTTGGGATTGTCGTTGACGAGCTTGCTGTTCACGTACTTGCAGAACAATTTGCTCCAGCACGCCGGACAGAGCATCGTCGCGACAATCCGCAAGGAGCTGTTCGAGCACAACTCGAAGCTGTCGATGTCCTACTTCGACCGGATGCCGAGCGGGAGCTTGATCACGCACGTGTCGAGCGATACCGAGACGTTGAACCAATTTTTTAATCAAGTGCTCTTAAGTCTGGTGCGCGACGGGATGACGCTGGTGTTTATCATCGTGATGATGTTTCAGCTGGACGTGGAGCTGACCTTGTACTGCTTGATTCTGCTGCCGGTGATCGCGCTGATTGCCGTCTCTTTCCGCTCGTATATGCGCAAGACGTACCAGATGGCGCGGACGAATTTATCGCGTATGGTGGCGTTCGTCGCCGAGAATTTGGCCGGGATGAATGTCATTCAAGCGTTCCATCAGGAACAGGAGCAGCAGGGGCAGTTTACCGATAAAAACCGCAGCTACTATCGCTCGAATTTGCGCGAGATCCGCACGAGCGTCCTGTTTAACCGCTCGTTCGATATGCTCGGCAACTTGTCGGTCGCGTTCGTCACGTGGCTCGGCGGCATCGCCGTGTTCGACAAAAGTATCGAATTCGGCGTGTTGTATGCGTTCATCACGTACATCCGCCTGTTTTTCCAGCCGATCAACACGATTACGCAGCAGTGGAACACGCTGCAATCGGCTACGGTGTCGGTGAACCGGATCTGGCATATTTTCTCGGAACGGCCGGAGGTGAGGGATGCGGCGAAGCCTGCCCGCATCGATCTGGGTTCGGTGCGCGGGAGGATTGACTTTAACTATGTGCACTTTGCTTATCAGGAAGGCGTCCCGGTCTTACGCGATGTCGATTTACATATCCAGCCGGGCGAAATGATCGGTATTGTCGGTACGACCGGCGCGGGCAAAAGCTCGCTGATCGGCTTGCTGTGCCGGTTTTACGACGTGACCCGGGGCAGCGTGAAGATTGACGGTACGGACATTCGCGATATCCCGCAGGCGACGCTGCACCGGATGATCGGACTTGTGCAGCAGGAGCCGTATTTGTACTCGGGCAGCATCGTCGACAACGTCCGCCTGTTCGATGAATCGATCTCGCGCGAGGCCGTCATCGACGCTTGTCACTTTGTCGGAGCGGATGCGATCATCCGCCGCATGAAGGACGGCTACGACACGCGGTTGTCGGAACGGGGCAGCGGGCTGTCCGCGGGCGAGCGCCAGTTGATTTCGTTCGCGCGCATCCTCGTGTTCCAGCCGAAAATTTTGATTCTCGACGAAGCGACGGCCAATCTGGACTCGCATACGGAGCAGCTCATCCAGTCCGCACTGCACGTCGTCTCGCAAGGCCGGACGACGCTTGTCATTGCGCACCGGCTGTCCACGATCATGCAGGCGGACCGCATCCTCGTCATGCGCCAAGGCGAAGTTGTCGAGGAAGGCGACCACCGCGGGCTGCTCGAGCTGCACGGCTACTACGAGCAGCTGTATTTGCACTCGCAGAGCGCGGGGTAAGGCAAGCGCGCTGCTTTCAGAGCTTGGCGCCCATTACACGAACAAAGAAGTCGGCTTTTGCCCGGTGCTGCCCGGGGAAAGCCGGCTTTCTGTTTGTTGCGGCGGCTGTAATTTTTGGTGCCACGGCTGCTGCCTTCGTGTATAATTATGGCGAATATGTAAGCGGGAGGATGCCAGGATGGAATTATTCAACAAGCCGATGGGCGTCGGGACGATTTTGGACAGAAGCTTTCAGCTGTACCGCAAACATTTCACCATGACATATCTTCTTGCGTTATTGTTCTTCGGACCGTTTTATTTCGTGCAAAACGTGCTGTTGTACGACATGAGCGGCGTTTCGTTCCTCCCGCAAAGCGAGCATTCGATTTCCGGTTCATTCGATCTTTTCTTGAATGGCAACAGGAGCGGACAGGCGGAAATGTCGGGCGGGCTTGCCGGGCTTGCCCTGCTCATGCCGCTGTATATACTGGCGTTCTTTCCGTCGTCGGTGGCTGCGCAGCTGCACTTGGTGAACGCGGCAGGCAAAGGCGAGAGCATTCGTTTCGGAGACCTGTTCCGCCAATCGTTCACGCCCTATTGGCGGATGGTCGGCAATACGTTTTTGTTCGGCTTGATTGTAACCGGGATCTATATCGGCCTAATTATCGTGTTTGTCGCTGTGTTCGGGGTGCTGGCCATCGTCGGCACGGGTTTCGGAGCGGCCTTTACGAGGATGGGCGCCGATCCGTTAGGCGGCGGCATCGCGTTTGTGGCGCTGATCGTCATTCTCTATTTGCTTGCGCTTTTCGCCGTGCTGGCCGTTGTCAGCTACTTCGTCGTGCGATTCGGCTTTTATTTGCCGGTTGTCGCCGTGGAGAAGGAGGGACAGGCGCTGCGCCGCAGCTGGAGGCTGACGAGGGGCAGCTTTTGGCGTATATTCGCCATTTATTTGGTGTTGACGGTCATTTATACCGTATTTCTGCTCGGCATCTATGCGCTTCTTGTGGCGGTGTTCAAAATGTCGCTGCTCGGCCAGCTGATCTACGTCCTGTTGTCTCTGCTCATCACGCCGTTCTACATGATCCCGTATGCGGTCATTTATTTCGATCTGCGCTTGCGCAGCGAGGGCGCCGATTTGGAACAGATGCTTGCCCGCAGCCTGCCGAACGTGAACGGGCATAAGGACCCGGATGCGGCGATGCCGGGCAATGCAGTTGATGATCGTCCGGAGGACGAGGGCCCGACCGACTGGAGCGCCGTGGAGACGAAAATGACCGAGACGAAAAAGACCGATGAATAAAGCCGAAGTCCAGACGGATAAAGAGAAGCTGCAGGAGATTCTAAACCGCGACGAATATACCGCCTATATGCGGGAACGCAGCGGCAACCCGATCTTCGAATGGCTGCAGGAGAAGCTGGAGAAGATTGCCGACCTGTTCCCGGAGCTGGATATAGCGCCGGGAACGCCGAATGTGGTCGCCTACCTCCTGTTGGGCTTTCTGCTGGCCGCGCTGGCCGCCGCCATCCTGCGGATGATGCGCCTTCTGATTCTCGAGCGGCGCAGCCGGCGCCGGATTGTTTTCCGCAGCGCAGTCGAGCTGGACCGGTCTTCCGCTAGGCTGGCCAAGGAAGCGCAGCGGTTCGCCGCCGCCGGGGATTACCCCGAAGCGGTGCGGCACGCGTTCCTGGCGCTGCTGCTGCTCATGAATGAACGGGACTGGGTACGGGCCCAGACGTGGAAGACGAACCGCGAATATGCGGAGGAGCTGCACGACCGCGAGCCTGCCGCCGCCCGGTCCTTTATCGAAGCGGCCCGGCTGTTCGAGCATGTGTATTACGGACGCGGAGAAGCAGAGGCGCGCGATTACGAGCGGATGACGGAGCTGCTGGCTTCGCTTGTCCGGGAAGGGGCGGGTCATGCTGAAACGAAATAAGACGCCGGTTGCTCTCGTCCTTAGCGTCGCCGCGTTTCTCGGCATCGGCTGGCTGCTTGTCCGGCCCGATTTGCCGGATCTGCCGGCCTATGTGTCGGTTTCGGCGGATCGCGACGGAACGAAAGCGTTATATACGTTGTTGGAAGAAAAGAACGTCCCGGTTAAACGATGGCAGAAGCCTTGGCGGTTCTTGCCGAAGGCCTCCGGACAAACGCTGGTGCTCCTTCAGCCTTACAGCTTGACGGAGCGGGAGCGGGAAGAAATCGCGGGCTGGGTGGAGCGGGGCAACGAGCTGCTGGTGTTCGACAGTTCTCCTGAGGGCTGGACGACGTTTCCCGCAGCGGCACTGGACGAACCGGACCCCGGCGTAGTCCCGGTAACCGATCTGCGCCGTCCGGCCGAGACGGGGTTCACCGGCAGCGTCGCGTCCGCTTACCGGCTGGACGCATCGAGCGGCATGGAGCCGGTGCTTCGCGATGCGCGCGGGGTGATCGGCGGCCATCTTGCCGTCGGCGAAGGCAGCCTGAGCCTGTTCGTCGTGCCGGAATGGACCATGAACGAGCATGTGCTTGAGCATTCGCACTTCGAGCTGCTGTGGCCGTATTTGAACCGGCCGAGCGGCGCGCTCTGGGTTGACGAATACCACCACGGCCTGCAGGACAAACCGGGGCTGCTTGCCGTGTACCCCGACTGGCTGCTCGCCGTGCTGCTGCAGCTGCTGCTTGCCGTCTTGCTATGGCTGTGGCGGAAAGCGGTCCGCTTCGGACCTGCCTTCACGCCGCGCGCATGGACGGTGCGGCGCGGCGACGAAACGCTGCTGGCCTCGGCAGGCTGGTACGAGCGGGGCAGGCTGACCCGTGAAGCGCTGGCGCACCAGGAGCGGTACGTGCGCAGCCGGCTGCGCGCCAGATTCGGCGTTCGCACCGACGCATCCGACGCCCAGGTGCTGGCCGCAGCCAAGCGTCACTGGGATAAGGCTGCGGTGGACCGGCTCGCGGCGCTGCTCGCTTGCTGGAGGGCGGCGGAGGAAGCCGTGTCGTATACGCCGAAGCAGTTGGAGATGGACAGCCGGAAGGCCGATGAAGTCATCCGCAATCTGGAGAAGGAGTGAAGTTCGATGCAACAGCTGCTGCAGCAAATGGAACGAATCGTGATCGGACAGCAGACGAATATCCGCCTGCTGCTGACCGCTTTTTTGGCCGGAGGCCACGTGCTCCTGGAAGGGGTTCCGGGGCTTGGGAAAACGAAGATGGTGCGCACGCTCGCCGATTTGACGGAGGGGTCGTTCAGCCGGGTTCAATTTACGCCGGATATGATGCCGGGCGATATGACCGGCAGCGCAATCTTTAATATGAGGGACAACGAGTTTCAGACGATACGGGGGCCGGTATTTACGAATTTGCTGCTGGCCGACGAAATCAACCGTACGCCGCCCAAGACGCAAGCGGCGCTGCTGGAGGCGATGGAGGAACGGCAGGTGACGATTCAAGGCACGACCTATCCGCTGCCCGATCCTTTTTTTGTCGTCGCCACGCAAAATCCGGTGGAGTACGAAGGCACGTATCCGCTGCCGGAGGCGCAGCTCGACCGGTTTTTGTTCAAATTAACGGTGTCGTATCCGTCGCTGGAGGCGGAATTGAACATATTGAAAGGCCACAAGCCGTTCTACGCAGTGCAGGAACAGCCGCAAGAGGCGGTGTTGTCGCTCGACGAGTTCAAGGCGCTGCGGGCTGAACTGCCGCATGTCGTGGTTCAGGACGCGCTGATCGGCTACATCGCCGCCCTGATCCGCAAGACGCGGGAGGATAAAAGGCTGCAGCTTGGCGCAAGTCCCCGTGCGGGGATTGCGATGCTGATGGCCTCGCGGGCATGGGCGCTGCTCGACGGCCGCCGCTATGTGACGCCGGACGACATCAAGACGGTAGCCGGACCGGCGCTCCGGCACCGGCTGCTGCTGACGCCGCAGATTGAATTGGAGGGAGAGACGAGTGACCACTTCATCCAGGAAACGTTGGCCTCGATTCCGGTCCCTCGCTGATGCGATACAGCGGCGCATGATCGTACCGACGCCCCGCATGGCGGCCGCCGCCGCCAGCGGCGCGGCGTTGATCGCTGCCGGGTATGCGCTCGGCGCGGGCGCAGCGGCCTTCTTGCTCGTCAACGGCGCGCTGCTCGGCGCATCCGTGCTGGACCTGTCGCTGCTTCCGCGCAGAAGGCATGTTCGGGTGAGCCGCGATCTGCCGAGCCATGCGGACCGGGACGCGCCTTTCGAAGTTGCGGTGCGCGTCGAGACGGACCGGCCGGTTTCGCTGCGGCTTGAGCTTGCCGACGATGTGCCGCAGTCGTTCCTTGCCGTGCCGGTCGAATCGCTTGCTGCCGACTGGCAGGGGAGATCGGCCGAGATCCTGTATACGACTTGCGGACGCGAGCGCGGGATTCATAAGTTCCGGTTTGCCCGATTGCGTATTCGCGGGTCGCTTGGACTTTGGGCGAAACAGCTGGTTGCGCCGGTTGCACAGGACATTCGCATTTATCCGGACATGTCGGGTGCTCGCGGTATATTGGCTTCCGTGCAGCATCAATTGATTTTGGAGGGGAAACGGGTGTTCCGCAAGGAACGTGCCGGGTCGGAGTTTCACATGATTCGCGAGTATGTGGAGGGCGATGACACGCGCCTGATCAACTGGCGGGCGTCGGCCCGGTCCCGGGCCCTGATGACGAACGTGTTTCGGCCCGAGCGCGGGAAGGTCGTCACGATTATGCTGGATTGCGGGCGCATGATGGGCGTAGAACTGGACGGACGCGCGAAGCTTGATGCGACGCTCGAAGCGGCGCTGTCGCTGGCGGCCGTGGCCTTGAAGCAGGGGGATAAAGTCGCGGTGATGGCTTTCTCGAACCGGGTTAAAGCTTACGTGCCGCCCGGCACGGGTACCGGCCATCTGCAGGCGATTACGGAAGCGCTCTTCCACCTGCAAAGCGATTTTGTGGAGTCCAGCTACGCCTCCGCCCTGCATCATCTGATGCGTGTGCAGAAGAAGCGCAGCTTGACCGTGCTGTTCTCCGACATGGACAATTATATGTACGAGGACCAGCTCCGTCCGCTGCTGCTGCGCATGCAAAAGCAGCACCTCCTGCTGCTGCTCGGGCTTCGGGACGAGGCGCTGCACCGTTGGACGATCATGGAGACGGGGGGCAAACGCGAAGCTTTCGTCAAAAGCTTGGCGCACAAGATGACGTTGAAGCGTCAAGCGTACGCGGCTGAGATGGCGTCCGGGGGCATCGATGTGGTCGACGTCCCGGTTGGCGAGCTCGCTTGGACGGCCGTCAACCGGTACTTGGACGTGAAGGCCGGCGACAGGCTGTAGGCGCCTCGAAACCGTCGGCCGAATTAGACGGGTGAGCGCTTCGGCTCCGGCTGTACGTCCGGCGCGTGAAGTCCGTGCGAAGTTTCGTCCAACAGCAGCTTGCGCCCGTTCGCGATGCCGTAGAGGACGTACACGGCCAGCGCAAGCAGCGTTAACCCGGCGAAGGCGTACTTCGCTTCGAGCGAAAGTCCGGACGGGGTGATGTACCCTTCGATGATACCGGCGATGACGAACAGCGGGATCGTACCGACGAGCAGCAGCGCCGATTCTTTTACGGAGCGCAGGAACATATATTTACGCGTATACGGTCCCGGGTTAATCATCCGGTAGCCCATATACAAACCGGCGCCCCCGGCGATAAAAATAGCGGCCAGCTCAATGATGCCGTGTGGCAGGATGTAGGCCCAAAACCTATAGCTGTTGCCGGACTGCCAAAACACGGCGGTTAAGGCGCCGATCAAGAGGCCGTTGTAGAGCAGCAAGTAGACGGTTAATAGGCCGAACGTAATACCGCTGACAAACGCCATCACGGCGACGCGGATGTTGTTGGTCATGATCGTCGAGGACATGACCGCGCTCTGGAGATCGTCGTGGCCCCGTCCGACTTGATGCGGATTGATGCTTTCCGCGATTTGAGCGGGAATTACCGTGTACAAATTCAACGGATCGGACCAAACGGCGAGAAAGCCGGAAAGTCCGCCGATGATGAACAGCAGGAGGGCTGCGGCGATGAACCGTCTGCGCTCCAGCACGAAGCCGATAAACTGCCTTTTAAAAAAGTCGGCCAGCCGGCCGGCCGGCTGGCGCTGCCCGGCAAAGAGCGCCTGATGCGCGCGCGAAACGAGCTGATTCAGGAAGGGGACGATTTCGTCGCCCGGGTAGTACGTTTGTGCGAACGCCAGATGCGCCGAGGCGGTTTTGTAAAGCAGTGTCAAACGATCGATCTGCATCGCCTGCACCGTCCGCTTGCTTCGCTCGAACGGCTCGAGCAGCTGTTCCAATTCGGACCAAACGGGCTTATGCTCACGAATAAAGTACTGAATATCCATAAGACGGAGCATCCTCCTTCAAGACGATAAGTTCATACTACCACAATGAATAGAAGAAGGAGAGTGGGGAAATGAACGATAGCTATAACCGGGAAGCGACGGTTATCACGCCGGAGCACGTGCGGCTGCAATTCCGTACAGCCGGACTCGGCAGCCGCACGGCCGCACAACTGATCGACGTGCTGCTGTTGATGCTCGTATTCGGCGCGGTGTGCCTGCTGATCGGGCTGGCGCTCATGGTCATGGGCATCGGCGTGAACGATATGCCGGGCGAATATGCACTCGCCTTTATCATCGTGTTCAGTTCGGTGCTGAGCGGCGGGTACTTCGTGTTAGCCGAGTATTATATGAACGGCCAGACAGTAGGCAAGAAGCAGTTGGGGTTGCGCGTCATTCAAGAGAACGGCCAACCGGTCACCTTCTTGTCCGCGATCATCCGCAATTTTTTCCGGCTTATCGATTTCTTGCCTTGGTTATATTTTCTGGGGGGGCTGTGGATCTTTTTCCATCCGATGGATAAAAGGCTGGGCGATCTCGCCGCCGGCACGCTCGTTGTGCGCGACACGCGCCGGGAACAGCTGCATCGACGCCGCCAAACGGAGAAATGGCTGAATCAGCGTGAGATGGCCGGTCGTCCCAACCTTCCGTTAACGGAGCTGCAGCGCAGACGGGTGGAGCGCGAAGACTGGCTGCTGCTGTCCGCCTATGTGGAACGGATTCCGTCGCTGACGGGAATCAAGCGCGACGCTCTGGCCGCGGAGATCGCCGGGCGGCTGGCCGCCAAGCTGGAGCTCGAAGCCGAACTCCGTTTCGTATCGGCGGAGGCGTTCTTGATGGAGCTTTACGTACTGCTTGCGGGCGAATGGACGCTTTAGCGGCAGCCAGGCGACACAAAAAAGCGGCTTTGCCGGACGCATCTTCTGCGGAGGAAACCCGGCAAGCCGCAGGCGCCGGACGGCGCAAACGAGCGTGTTTATGTAGAAGATATTAGGTCCGGATGCCGCATTTCCTGGCCAGCGTCGGCCAGTAGAAGACGAACAATTCCTCCCATCGGTCCTCGGGCAGCACACGCAGCCAGTTGGCAATCTGATTCAAGCCCATGTCATCCAATACACGTTCTGCGTATTCCTTTTCCTCACGTACATCTCTTGCCGTTGTTTCTACCACAATGCCAGCTCCTTCATCATTAAAAATGAACCCTCCTATATATATGCAGCCAGGATCGAGTTTGACATCGTTTGATAAAATTTTCTTCTTCCCGATCGATATGTTACAATTTAGGGTGACATGTTCAACCACTTTCACGGCGGAGAGTGGTTTTTTGTATGTCAATCCAACCAACAAGCCGGTGCCGGAAGTCCAGGAGGGGATTAGCCATGAAATTTTCAGAGCGTTTGCAGCAAAAGCTGAGGCCGATTTGGCGTCAAAACCACGATCATCCGTTCGTTCAAGAGCTGGGGAACGGGACGCTGGCGAAAGAGAAGTTCAGGTTTTATATGATTCAAGATTACTTGTATTTGATCGAGTACTCGAAGCTGTTCGCGCTGGGCGCCGTGAAAGCGGCAGACCTCGGGACGATGGGCAAGTTTGCGGCGCTCCTGCATGCAACCTTGCACGATGAGATGGCGCTGCACCGCAGTTACGCCGCTCGCTTCGGCATTTCGGAAGACGAGCTGGAGGAGGCGGAGCCTTCGCCGATTACGCTCGCGTATACGCATTACATGCTGCATGAGGCGCAGAAAGGTTCGCTCGCGGAGTTGGTGGCAGCCTTGCTGCCGTGCATGTGGGGGTATTGGGAGATCGGCAAAGAACTGAACGCCATACCCGGCGCGGCCGAACATGAGCTGTACGGCGAATGGATCCGGATGTACAGCTCGCCGGAGTATGGCGAATTGGCGGGCTGGTGCATCGACCTGCTCGATACGCTCGCGGCCGGGAAGACCGAAGCCGAGCTGGCGAAGCTGGAGACGGTCTTCTTGAACACGACCCGGTTCGAGTACATGTTCTGGGACATGTCGTACCACGGGCAGATGTGGCCGTAGGGTTATGCCATTCTCTTTATCTCATTGAAATCCACCATCGGAATGGAAGATTTGACCGGTCATCCACCCGGCGTCTTCCGTCGCCAGAAAAGCGATGAGGCTCGCCGCGTCTTGAGGCAGGCCTACTCGGCCCAAAGGGGAACGGCCGGCAAGCTCCCGCCGCACTTCCGGCGTCATCCAGCCCGTATCGGTCGGCCCGGGATTAACGGCATTAACCGTAATGCCTTTTGACCCGATCTCTGCTGCCAAAGTTCGGGTCAAAGCGTCTATAGCCCCTTTCGTCGCGGCATACGAAAGCTCGCCGACCATAGGGCCGAGAGATTGACCGGAAGTCATATTGATGATTCTTCCTCCGGTGCCTTGATTAAACCTTCTTGCAAATTCCACGCTTAACAAGGTCACGGCCCTTATGTTAATCGCATAATGGGCGTCTAACGATTCTGCTGTAATCGTATCCGCATTATCATTCACGGAATAGCAAGCGTTATTAATAAGGATGGCCGGCTTTCCGAGAGCTTCCTCGACCTGATTCAGGATGTGAGGGATGCTTCTTACATCGGCAAGATCGGCCATCGCATGTTCGCAGCGAACGCCAAGCCGGAGAATTTCTTTTCTTAGCTGCTCTTGTTCCGCGCTATTGCCGCCCCATGGCATTTGTTCATCATAGCCGACCCAGTATGTAAAAAAAATATCGGCTCCTTCGCCAGCCAGCGCTTTACAAATAGCCGCCCCAATTCCAGCACTCCGGCTTGCGCCTGTAACGAGTGCTATTTTACCTTTTAATTTATCGCTTTTCATTGGATCCAAATCTGATGCAGCTCCTATTTAATCCCTATTTGATCCCATAATAACCGGAATCACCCTCGGCTTGCCAATTGAAAAATAACTATAGTTATTTTTTCCTGCCTGCTAGCTGAGAGCTTTATGAATGGCATGAATCATTCTGGCCTCATCAAACGGTTTCATAATAAAATCGATCGCTCCCGCCTGAATGGATTCGATGACATAATATTGATTTCCCATGGCGGAGCACATCACGACTTTTGCAGAAGGATGGATGCTCTTTATTTTTTTGAGAGCCTCGATTCCGTTTAAGTCCGGCATGATGATGTTCATGATGACTAAATCCGGATCGACCTCCCGGTAAGTTTGAACCGCTGTCCAGCCGTTCTCCGCTTCCCCGGCCAACCGGTGTCCCGACTTTTGTATCATATCTTTCAATATAAGCCGCATGAACGCTGAGTCGTCAACAATCATAATGGCAGCCATTACTGGATTCCCCCTACATTCGTTATATGGGATTTCATAATAAAATTGGAAGGAGCTGATCGGCATAGAATGATTATATGATAGGAAAGTAAACCGGAGAACCCGACTAAGGAAACAGAGCGCCCAGGTGTGAGACGGGATCTTCCGGAGACCGGATGGAACAATAAACGTGCTAACCAACCTATTTAAAAGTTTGTTTGCGTTTGAACAGGTAGATTAGAAAATCGATGATAAGTCCTGCCAAGAAGAAAGAGCTGACATGGATCAGGTAAGCAGGAAACCGAACCCGGATACTTGCACTGTCGGCAGCCAGTTTCGCACTATCATAATCGAATATCCAATGTCGCAATGGCTCCGTATATGCAGCCGAATTCAAGAACGGGTTAAGTCCAATAAGGAGAATGTTCTTATCGTCATTTCCCCAGTAGTTGTTTAAGCCTATGACAAGGCTAATGATCGAGAGCCAAAAGGCAAACTTTTTCAACAGAAACAACAAAATCACGCCCTAACCTTTTCTAAAGTAAAAAAGAAGGGCTCAGGACGCTTGTCCCGGACACCCTTCTCCGGCAGGCTGAGCTTACAGCTCCGCTACAATTTTGCCTCTGACATGTCTTTGCGATAAGCGGATCAGCGCCTCCGGCACATCCTTCAGCGAGATGACTTCCGTTACCATCGGCTCCACCTTCTTAGCTGTCATCAGCTCCATGAATTCGGCCGCCATTTGGCCAAGCTCTTGCTCGGCTCGGACATCTCCGGATACATGTGCTCCACCCAGCATCATTTTGTGAACCGTGAACGTTTGGTGGGACGGCTGGAAGTCGGCAACCGTTTCCGGAGCGCCGGCGATGCAAGCCAGTTGTCCTCCGAATGACAGCATGGATAAATCCTCCTGGGCCGTACTTCGATTGATCGAATTGAGGATACAATCCACGCCAAGGCCGTTAGTCGCCTCCATGACCCTTTCGCGTACGTTCTCATGGTTGTAATCGATCGCCAAGTGCGCTCCGAGGCTCTTCACATAATCAAAGTTGGCAGGGGAAGTCGTGGTGATGATGGTGGAAGCGCCGAACGTCCGCGCCAATTGAATCGCATAGCCGCCGACACCCCCGGCTCCGGCGTGCACCAGGATGGATTGGCCCGCCTGGAGACGCATTTTTCTTTGCAGTGCTTGATAAGCCGTCAATCCCGCACAAGGAAAAGCTGCGGCTTCCACGAACGTTATGCCCTCAGGAATGGAAGCAGCCGTGTGCGCTTTGGTGACGCTGTACTCCGCATAGCCTCCCGGCTTAACGAAGCTGCCGTGATACACCACGCGGTCTCCGGGCGACCACTGCGTGACGCCTTCACCGACGGTATCGACGACCCCGGCCACATCCACGCCGAGCACGAAAGGGTAGACCCAGTCGGGATGCCCGTTCAGTGAAACTTTATAATCAATGGGATTCAAGCTTGCTGTGCGAACCTGCACCCGAATTTCTCCCGGACCCGGTTCCGGCACCGGTAATTCCGATACGGTTAGTGTATCCGGTTTACCGGGGGCTTTCAGTAGTAAGGCTTTCATTCGAACCTCTCCTCGTCATGAGTCGTCCCTATCATGATACCAAATGTATTTCAGCATGCAAATGCCGGAGACACAAACAAAAAGAGCAGCGCTAAAGGCTGCTCATCCGTTCTTCCTTATACTTCTTCAAGCCGTTGTAGGCCGTTTCCAATTGACTGCGAACATAAGTTTCCGGAGCTGATTCGGTTAGCATACCGCCGAGCCTGACTAAGCTATCAATAATGCCAAACAACTGAGGATCGGTTCGGTAGCAATCGAAAGACAAATCCTGCATCTCTTCGAACCTTTCTTTAAAACCTTCATAAGTTTTCAGTGGGGGCATTGCTAATCAATTCCCTTCTTATGAGGATTAAGATGAAGTATAAATTTGAGATATGCTTCTTTTATTGTAGCGCTTTCATAACGATTAATCAATACATCGTCGTGGATTTTTATGGAAACGGATGAAATTATGAATATCGCATATATTGATTTTTTAAGTTACTCCTATATAATAGCTCGTAGGAAAGTCAATAGGGTTTACGAACTAATAATGTAACGTAACTAACAACTTGGGGGATGCAATGCAATGAAATATGTACTATCTTTTCTCGCTTTGGTCGTACTCGGCGTATGGGGTGTTGTCGCGTTTATTATCGTCACCGACTCCAAGAAAGCGCCTGCCGTGCAAACCGCAAGTCAGTCCGTCCCGACTCCGAAACAAGAACCCGTGATAGCGAACGCTCCACAAACCGAGGCGCCCAATAAGGAGAATACACAAGCTGCGCCGCAGCAGCAATCGGCCCCGCCGGCTGCCGCCGTCAAGCCGGCGTATATATACGCAATCGACGACGCGAAGATCAAAGAGGCGATTGCGCTGGGGAAGAGCTGTTTGCTGGAATGCGGCAAGCCCTTTATGCTTCCTGTGACCTATTCGCCGCCCAAGAAGAGCGAATACGAAAGCCCGCTTGTATACGAGGCCAACATTGAACCGCCGTACGAGATGGTAGCGTCAGCCTCAGGCTTATCCTACTATAAGGAAGACAAGCTCATCGATGCAGCGACGGCGAAAAAGTACATCGATTACAATAAGCTCGGTTTTCATGTTAATTTTTATAAAGGATTCGCCAAAGGGTTTGCCGTCGTGTTGGTACAAGGAAACAAAGTGATTGAGCCGACCGACGTATCGGTCGATGAGTATTACAGCCGGTACAAACTGGCGAACTTTCCTGTCAGCGAGATTGATTTCACCAAGCCGGCTGTGCTGAAGGTGTTCGATAAGAGCAACACCAGTTATTATGTCGAGTTTGCCGTTGATTTTAACAAATACGTCAGGTAACATCCGGCAAAGCGACAGCTTCTTGCCGCGGACTTGAGCTGCTTCCCAAGCCCCTTCTGTTGTCAATAGCCCCGTTTAGGGCTGCTGACGCAGACAGGGGCATTTTTTTGTCTAAGGAATGCCGGCAGCCTTGGAGCCATCAAGTTTTTTTGCTCGCATCATATACCTGCGTTTTCGAATTGTAAAATTTGCAAAGTAAGGATTGACAAAAATAATTAAACGAAATATCATTGAATTAAATCGAAACAAAACGAAACTAAAAACATATGATTACGAAACATATTTTCATTGTTCAAGTGAGCGACTTCATAGGGGATGATTTGATGATTACAACCATTACTTTAAATGCCGCTATAGACAAAGTTCATTATATCGAACGTTTCCGGATAAACAGCGTGAACCGCGTTGCGGAAATTGCCGCCGAGCCTGGAGGGAAAGGCAATAACGTGGCCAAGGTTGCGCGTTTATTGGGTTCCGATGTAACCGCTTCCGGTTTCCTCGGCGGAGACACGGGGCGATTCGTCGATCAGCAATTGCGCGCCAGAGGAATTGCAAGCGATCCCGTCTGGGTAACCGGTCAAACCCGGGAAGCATTCAACATCATCGATCAAAGTTTGGGAACCCAAACCGAGATTTTAGAGCCCGGCCCTGAGATTAGCGCGGTTGAATGGCAAGAGATGAAGGTCAAAGTGAAGGATTTGGCGGCCAAGAGCAGCGTGATCAGTTTTTCGGGCAGTTTGCCGAGAGGTCTTCAGATTCACGCTTATGCGGAGCTTATCCAGGCTGCGAAGGAGGCGGGGGCGCTCACGATTCTCGATTCCAGCGGAGAGAGCTTACGTGCAGCAATTGAAAGCGCTCCCTTCCTTCTTAAACCTAATCGGGACGAATTGGCCCAATTGACCGGTCAACGCGCGGACAGTGCCGAAAGCGTAATCCATATGGCCAGAACCCTGATCGCCCAAGGCATCTCATGGGTAGTCGTTTCCCTGGACAAAGACGGATCGCTCGTCGTATCGGAGAATCAGGCATGGCAGGTTCTGCCGCCCGTTATTGATGCGGTGAATACGGTAGGCTGCGGGGACGCTTTGGTGGGGGGGACAGCCAACTTTCTCGATCTTCTCGGGGATAAGCCTGCAGCGTCCAGCATGATCGAAGCCGTTGCATGGGGAACCGCCGCCGCCGCTTCCAACGCCTTATATCCGATTGCCGGGCACGTGCATGCAGCCGGCATGCAGGAGATGCTGCGGCAGGTAACGGTCAAGCCTTTGTAGATTGGCGCGTTTCTTATTTTAATCTTGTGGGAGGTGATGATAAAAACATACGCGGTGCTGGACCAAACGTTTGGAATCGTCCTAATAACTTTCTAAAAGGGGAAGATGAAAAAATGAGCAAAACATGGAAAAGCAAATCAGCCTTTGCTTTATCAGGAATGATGGTCATGTCCGGACTGCTTGCCGCTTGTTCCGCCGGCGGTCAGAGTGAAGGCGGCGGTGCTGCCAAAGAGGGGGAAGCGAAGCAGGCGGTGACGATTACCGCTGCCATGCAGCAGCATACGGCCGTAGATGCGATTAAAGCCATGCTGCCCGATTTCGAGAAGCAAACCGGTATTAAGGTCAAATTTGATATTTTGCCGCAAGAAGAACTGCATTCCAAGACGGAGCTGGCGCTTGCTTCCAATTCCGATCAATATGACGTCGTTATGATGGATATGATGTTCACTACGCAATATGCCAAGGCCGGCTGGGTAGCACCCCTGGATGACATGATCGCCAAAAACGAAGCCACCGTGCAATCGAAGGATTTCCTTGAAGGATTTCTTAATGCTTTCAAAACGGACAACAAAACGTACGGACTGCCTTTCTACGGCGAGAGCACGATGCTGATGTACAACAAAGAAATGTTCGAGAAGGCCGGAATTACGAAGCCTCCGGGAACGATTGACGAGCTTGTCACAACGGCGAAAGCATTAACGAAAGACGGCAAATACGGGATCGCGCTGCGCGGAATGCGCGGAGAAGGCATGAACATTTATGTTTGGGCCGGATTCTATAACGCGTTCGGCGGCAAATGGCTGGTAGACGGCAAACCGGTCGTCAATAGCCCCGAAGCGATTAAGGCAACCGAGGTTTATGCGGAGCTGCTGAAAAATTCTGCCCCTCCGGGCGCCTCCAACTTCAGTTGGGACCAAGTGCAGCTGGCGGTTCAGCAGGGCACCGTGGCTATGGCGATCGATGCCACAAACTTCGCATCCAGGCTGGAAAGCCCTGAAAACTCGAAGGTTGTAGGCAAGATCGGATATGCTCCTGTTCCGAGCGGTCCGGCCGGCAGCTCTCCGAGCGTCTATACGGCGGGTCTTGTGATCCCGAAAGGCTCCAAGCATCAAGAGGCCGCCTTCCAATTTATGTCCTGGGCGACCAGCAAGGAGATTCAGCTCAAAACGGCAATTGACGGCATGCGCGGCGACGCCACCCGGAAATCCGTGTGGGAAGACCAGAGCTTCCGCAACAAGTACAATTACCCGGGCTGGATTGACGTAACGGTGCAAAGCATGGATAAAGCAAATCCCGATTATCGTCCGAGAATCAAGGAATGGAAAAGAATGGGCGACCGTCTGGGCATCGCGGTAAGCGAAGTGCTGGTCAACCGGAATGCCAAAGAGGCGCTCGACGCAGCGCAGAAGGATATCGAACAATACTTTAAATAATGAAGGATTCGGGTGGGCGGTTCCGATAAGGTGCCGCCCGGTATGATGGAGGTTCGATCCGCATAATGTTATCCAAAAAAAGACTGAAGTTGTTATTTTCGCTGGAGACGGATTCCGCCCCTAAACTGCTGGTGGCCCCCATTTTTATATTTTTGCTGGCTGTAACGGTTTTTCCGACCGTCTATGCTTTATTTACAAGCACGCAGCATTACTTCTTATCGGAGCCCTATAATAAGCATTTTACAGGAGTAGGCAACTATTGGTTCATGCTTAACGATTCCCGCTTTTGGGGGTCGTTGTCTACCACGTTCACCTTCATGCTCTCTTCGATCTTCATTGAAATGATTCTGGGGGCCGCGCTTGCACTCCTCATGTCGAGAAAGTTTTTCGGCAGCGGTCTCGCCAAGACGCTGTTCTTGCTTCCGACGATCACGACTCCCGTCGTTGTCGGGTTAATCTGGGTGATGATGTTTGACCCTCAATTCGGGATCATTAATTATACGTTAGGGCAGCTCGGATTCGCACCGCAGGCATGGCTGGCGGGCGAGAAGACGGCGATCTGGGCGGTTATTGCCGTAGATGTTTGGGAATGGACGCCGTTCGTGGCGCTTGTCGTCCTTGCGGGGCTTCAATCGCTTCCGGATGAGCCCTATGAAGCGGCGACGGTGGATGGCGCTTCCAGCGTTCAGAAGTTCGTGCATTTGACGCTGCCGCTTATTCAACCTTATCTGGTCATAGCCTTCGTCTTCCGGTTTATGGATTTGTTCCGGTGGTTCGATACGATCTACGTGATGACGAAGGGCGGACCTGGAACCGCAACGGAGACGTTGAATATGTTCGGGTATTTGACCGGCTTCAATTTCATGAATGTAGGTTATGCCGCATCCTTGGGTTTAACGATGCTGTTCATCATTACGACGATCTCGAAATTTGTCATTAATTTAGCTAGAAAGGGGTGATCATTCGTGCCTAGAAAGGTTCAAGACGTTATTTTTAACATCCTGCTATGGGCGATGATTGCCGCATTTGTGTTCCCGATCCTGTGGCTGGTGATGACGTCTTTAAAAACGCGGGTGGACGCGTTCAGCTTGCCGCCCAAGTTCATATTCACACCTACGTATACCAACTACTCCAAGGTGCTGGAAGACGGTTCTTTCTTACATTATTACTTCAACAGCGTCAAAGTCGGTTTCCTGAGCACGTTGTTCAGTTTGCTGATCGGTATTCCGGCTGCCTATGCGCTGGTGCGTTTCCCGATGCGCAAGAAAGAGGACTTCGCGTTCTGGGTGCTTTCTACCCGAATGGCGCCGCCGATTATGGTCATACTGCCTTTTTACCTGGTGTTCAAGCAATTCAATTTGCTGGATACGACCTTGGGACTCGTCCTTATTTATATGACGTTCAGCCTTTCGTTCATCTTATGGATGATGCGCAGTTATTTCGAAAGCATCTCGGTTGACCTGGAGGACGCGGCAAGAATTGACGGGGTATCCCGGTTAATGGCTTTTATTAAAGTCACTATACCGTTGTCCGCTCCGGGGATTGCCGCGGCAAGTATATTTTCATTCATCATGTCCTGGAATGAGTTCTTGTACTCGTTAATCCTTACGGGTGACAAGACCAAGACGGCGACGGTCGCGATTACCAGCTTTATCACCTTTGAGGGAATCCGATGGGGTGAGGTGGCAGCTGCAGGAACGATGGTTATTCTTCCGGTAATCATATTCGGCATCTGCATTCAAAAATATTTGGTGCAAGGAATGACCATGGGAGGCGTCAAATGAGCACAGAAACGTTTGCAGCCCTGCTGCTTCATCAACCGGGAGTCATGGAATATCGGCATGTCGAGCGCCCGCATATTGGAGACCGGGAGGTGCTGGTGAAAGTTTACGCTTGCGGGATTTGCGGCACGGACCGGCATATTTACCACGGCACCTACCCGGCATCCTTTCCCGTTACCATCGGGCATGAATTCGCAGGGGTCGTGGAGCAAATCGGCAAAGACATTCGTCACACGGCGGTCGGAGACTTTGTTTCGGTCAATCCGAACCGGTGGTGCGGCAACTGCGTTTCTTGTTTGGAAGGGGTGCCGCATTTATGCAGCGGCATGACGGCGCTGGGCGTTGATGTGAACGGAGGACTTTCCGTGTACTGCGCGGTTCCCGAGGAGCTGATTTACAAGATGAAGCCGGGGACTGACCCGCTTAAGGCTTGTTTAGCCGAACCGGTTTCGTGCGTACTTCACGGACTTGACCGGCTGCAAGTCAAGGCGGGCTATCGCGGGGCTGTTTTCGGCGGCGGCTTTATCGGTCAGTTGATGCTGCAGGCGATGCGGCTGCAGGGAGCCAGCGAGGTTACGCTCGTCGAGCCGCAGGCGATTAAACGGAATGTGGCGGAGAAGCTTGGCTTCCGAACGATAGACCCCGTAAACGAGAAGCACAAAATCAAGGAATTAATCGATCTGGACGTGACGGTCGATTGCGCCGGCGCCGGCGATGTCCTCATGCAATGCATGAAAGCAACGAAACGCGGCGGGGACATCCTGTTATTCGCAGCGTATCCGGAGAATAAAGCCGTTGCGATCGAGCCGTTCGAGGTGTTCCGTAAAGAGCTGCGGATCATCGGTTCCTTTACGTATCCGGACACGCAAGTTCGGGCGATCCGCATGATCGAATCCGGGCAATTCGAACTTGATCCGATTATATCCGAGCTCTCCCTGGAGGATGTGACCGGGCTATTGGAAGGGAAACGGGATCAAGCCGTGATCAAAGGCGTCGTCAGACTGCCATAAGAGGTGAGTTCATGGAGCACGTATATACAATCGGAGAGCTGCTCGTCGAGATCATGCGAACGGAGACGAATGTTCCGCTTTCGGAGCCAGCGATGTTCGCAGGCCCTTATCCGAGCGGCGCGCCGGCTATATTTATCGACGCCGTTGCCAAATTGGGCTTAAGCTGTGGAATCATTGGAGCGGTCGGGCAGGATGCGTTCGGACGCTGCCTCACGGATCGGCTGATGAAGGATGGAATTCAGTGTGCGCACGTGTACCGGAGCGATGCCAAGACGACTGGGATGGCGTTTGTCACTTATTCCGACGACGGCTCGCGGGACTTTCTGTTCCATATGAACGATTCAGCGGCCGTGGAGATCCCTTGGCCCATAGACCTCCAATTTATGCAGGGGACGAAGGCGCTGCACCTCAGCGGCACCAGCCTGACCATCAACGATTCGATCAGGGAACTTTGCAATGAAGCGGTCCGTGTAGTCAAGCGCGGCGGAGGGATCGTGACGTTTGATCCGAATCTTAGACCCGAGCTTGCCTTGGATCGCAAATGGATCGGTTGGTACGGCCCTGTCTTGCAGCATACCGACATTTTGCTTCCAAGCGGCGATGAAGTGGAACGGCTTACCGGCTGTCCGAATGTCGAAGAGGGGACGCAGCGGTTGTTCGAGCAAGGAATTAGCCTTGTTGTGCGGAAGATGGGCGAGCATGGATGCGAGTTGTATCAGAATGGCGTGAGATCGGAAGCTGTTCCTGGTTTTAGCGTCCATTGCGTGGACCCTACCGGAGCGGGAGATTGCTTTAATGCAGGTGTGGTCTATGGCTATCTTCAAGGCTGGACCTGGAAAGAGACGCTGCGATTTGCCAACGCGGTAGGCGCTTTGTCTACGACGGCGCTCGGCCCCATGGAGGGCACGCGCGATCTGGAAACGATACTGGAGTTTATGAACAGGACTTAGCGGATAGAGATGAAAGGTAGGAGTTAACCATGACATTAGTTTCATCGACGCCTTTATTAACGGAGGCAAGAAAACAAGGATACGGCATTGTCGCCTTTAATGTGCATACGCTCGAAATGCTTCAAGCTGTCGTTGAGGCGGCGGAGGAGTCCCGTTCGCCGTTAATTTTGCAAACCACGGTTGGCACCGTTAAACATCTGGGCATCGACTATATCGTCGGCGCAGCCCAGGCGGCGGCGAAGCAGGCCAGCGTACCTATCGCGCTGCACTTGGATCACTGCCAAGACTTTGAATTAATCCTGAAGTGTATCCGTTCCGGTTATACTTCCGTTATGATAGATCAATCCATGCATCCGTTCGAAAGAAATGTGGAGATGACCAAAAAGGTCGTTGAGGTTGCCCGCGCGCTCGGCGTTAACGTAGAAGCGGAGCTCGGCAAAGTCGGCGGCGTTGAAGATGATATACAGGTGTCGGAGGATATGGCAACGTTGGCGGATCCTGAGGAGTGCCGGCGATTCGTCGAATTGACGGGAGTCACCACGTTAGCTCCCGCGATCGGCACCGCTCATGGCATTTACAAAGGGGAGCCGAACATCGACTTCAAGCGAATCGGAGAGATTGCCGAACGAGTTTCGGTGCCGCTTGTGCTTCACGGCGGTTCCGGCATTCCGGAAGCGCAGGTCAAACGCTGCGTATCGCTCGGCATGGCGAAGATGAATGTGGCGACAGAGCTGAAAAACGCGTTTACGCTGTCCTTACAAAAATTTTTCTCCGAGCATCCGGACGATCTTGATCCGCGTTCCTATATGTCTGTTGCCAAAAAGACAGTGAAGCAGATGGCTCTTGAGAAGATGAAGCTGTGCGGTTGCACGAATCGGGCTTAGGCAGCCGGCGGTCGTTTGAAAGGTGGCGTCAATCATGACGAATCAATATTTGGTCGGAATCGATATCGGGACTTCCGGCTGTAAGGTGGCCCTGTTTGCGGCGGACGGCACCGTATTGTTCCAGGGAACAAAGTCTTATACAACCTACTATCCCCATGCGGGGCACGCCGAGCAAAATCCGGAGGACTGGTGGAGCGCGGTATGCGATAACTTGCGCGACATGCTGAAGCAAACAGGCATCGATCCCCGGCAGATCAAGGGTGTCGGGGTTGACGGTCAAAGCGGCGCGGCCGTTCCGATGGACGAGCACGGCAGGCCGCTGCGCAACGCGCTCATTTGGCTCGACCGCAGAACCGTGAAGCAATGCGAGCATTTAATTCAAACCATCGGGCAGGAACGGCTCTTCGCGGTTTCGGGGAACCCGATGTCTCCATCGTATGTGACCGGCAAATTGGTCTGGATGCGCGAGCAGGAGCCGGATCTTTATAAGCAGACCCGCAAAGTGCTGCAGTGCAACAGCTACATCGTTTACAAGCTGTCGGGGGAATACACCCAGGACGTCTCGCAAGGCAACGGCTTACATGCGTTTAATATCGAAACCGCATCGTGGGACTATGAACTCGCCGAGCGGATGGGCATAGCACCCGAACTGCTTCCCGACATCTACGGCTGCAGTGATATTGTCGGGGCGGTGACCCCGTTCGCGTCCGCCGAGACCGGTCTTGCCGCCGGAACGCCTGTTGTCGCCGGCGGGCTGGACGCCGCCTGTGCAACCTTGGGAGCCGGAGCGGTCTATGCCGGGGAAGTGCAGGAGCAGGGGGGCCAGGCCGGGGGCATGAGTATTGTCATGGACCGTCCGGTTAAGAACGAGAAGCTGATATTAAGCTGTCACGTTGTTAAAGACAGGTGGATTCTGCAGGGGGGAACGGTCGGAGGCGGCAGCTTGAACTGGATGAAGCGGGAATTCGGGGGAACCGAGTCCGATTTTTTCCGGTATGCCAACGAAGCAGCTTCCCGGATCAGACCGGGAAGCGAAGGGCTTGTTTTCCTGCCGTATATGGCCGGGGAGCGTTCGCCGATTTGGGACCCTGACGCGAAGGGCGTCTTTATCGGCTTGTCTTTCGACAAGACCAAAGGGCATATGATTCGAGCGATTATGGAAGGGTGCGCGTTGTCCCTGCAGCATAATATAAAGACGGCCGAGCAAAGCGGCGTACCCGTGCATACGCTGCATAGTGTCGGCGGGGCCGCGAACAGTGAGCTGTGGACGCAAATTAAAGCGGATATTACAGGCAAAGCGTTCCGTATTCCTTCTTCGGATTCCGCCGCCACGTTAGGCGCAGCCATCTTGGCAGGTGTCGGAACGGGAGTGTATCGGGATTGTGAGGATGCGGTGAGCAAGACGGTCCGCATCCAGCGCGAGCAAACGCCCAACCCAACAAACCAAGAGGTTTACCGGCAGGTGTACGACGTATACCTGGAGACCTATATCAAACTTAGAGATGTATTTCCGAAGATGGGATGGTGAGGAGCATGAAAGCTGCCGTGCTTTATGCGAAGAACGATATACGAATAGAGGAAATGGATACGCCTTCGTTACAACGGCATGAAATATTGATTAAGGTTAAAGCGACGGGAATTTGCGGTTCCGATTTGCCCCGCGTAATGGGAGATGCCGCTCATCACTATCCCATAGTGCTCGGTCATGAGTTTTCCGGCGTTGTGGAGAGCATCGGAAGCGAAGTGACCCGCGTGAAGGCGGGCGACCGGGTCGTGGGAGTTCCGCTCAAGCCTTGTTACGAATGTCATGATTGCCTTAGCGGCAACTTCGCCCAATGCAAGCATTATTCCTTCGTAGGTTCCCGGGTTAACGGGAGCTGGGCTGAATATGTGGTCATTCCGGAAGCAAACGCGATTACGTTCGACGAGAGCATAAGCTTCGAGGAAGCCGCCTTTGTTGAACCGTCGGCCGTAGCTCTGCACGCGCTAAGGTTAATTCAATATCAAGGCGGGGAGCATGTCGCCATTCTGGGCGGGGGGAATATCGGATTGCTGACGCTCCAATGGGCCAGAGTGTTGGGCGCCAAAGATATTACCGTTTTTGATATCGATGACGAGAGACTGGCTACCGCCAAAAGGCTTGGCGCCGATTATACGATTAATTCGGCCAAAGCAGGGTTCGAAGAGGGATGGAAGCAGATCACGGGCAATCATGGATTTGGCGTTGTCATGGAGACGGCAGGGTCCGACGTTACGATGAGATTAAGCTTCGAGATCGCCGCCAATAAAGCGAAGGTTTGCTTTATCGGGACGCCCGTGCGGGATTTGACCTTCTCGCATAAGCAGTTTGAATTGTTGAATCGCAAAGAATTTACGTTAACGGGCTCCTGGATGTCCTACAGCTCTCCGTTCCCTGGGGATGAATGGGAATTAACGCTGCATTTCCTGAAACGTGGATTGTTGAACTTTAAAGATATGGTGTTTAAACAGTACCCGCTGGAGGACATCGGCAAAGCTTTCGAATTATATCGCGATCCGAGTACCGTGAAAGGTAAAATTTTGCTGTTGAACGCGTAAAATAAGGGGATGAAGGTTGTAGACAAGCCGCTTTCTCAGGAATTCTGAATTGCCAACTCGGACAAAATTATCTATACTACTACTATAATAACGAAACGAAACAATTCAGAACAAAACGAAACACTGAGAGGGAACTTATATGGAAGAGGATCATGCGAATCGAAGAATGAGAAGCATTGAGAGACATCAATTCATTATGGATTATTTGAAAATTCATAAGAGCGTGGACGTATCCTTCCTAAGCTCCGAATTGGACGTTTCGGAAGTTACCATTCGTAAAGATTTGGAGAAGCTGGAACGCGATAAATTGCTGCTGCGCAGTCATGGCGGGGCGATATTAAACGAGAATCTGTTTATCGAGCCTTCTTTTATAGAGAAGGAGGATCAATTTACGGATGAGAAGCAGGCTATCGCCTCAGAGGCCGCAAAGTTAATCGAAAACGGGATGACGATTGCCCTGTCGACAGGGACAACCGTCAGTCATATGACGAAAAAAATCAAGGATCGCACCGGACTTACCATCGTGACCAATGCTATCAATGTGGCTATAGATTTAATGGGATCGAATGAAAATCATTTGTTCTTAACCGGAGGCAACATTCGTCCGAATACGTTCGCCTTAATTGGAGAGGCGGCCGAGAAAGCGCTGGACGGCGTGTATTGCGAGTATGCGTTCATTGGAATTAACGGGTTTAGCCTCGAGCAAGGCTTGACCACTCCAAGTATGGAGGAAGCAAGAGTCGTCCGGAAAATTATTGAGAACGCGAAACATGTTGTGGTGCTCGCGGACCACAGCAAGTTCAATAAGGTAGCTTTTTACCGGATTGTTAACGTCGATCAGGTTCATACGGTCATTACGGACCGTAAAGTGCCGCCCGAAGAAATCGATAAGCTTCGCGCGAGAGGCGTACACGTGATTACCGCTTAACCAAACAACAGTCGGGCAGGAATAAACTCCTCCCCGACTATTTCACGTTTATAGGCTTTCGGCCATTCCATAATTCAACAGAGGGGTCCGTCAGGGAGCTGCCAGAAGTTGTTCGGTCCGCTCGTCTGCAGCTTCCGATGTCGGGATTCGCTTCCGACCCGCGTAGTCGAACACGTTCGTAAGCGTACGGTAGATGTTCTCTACCTGTTTATTTGCGAATGCGGCGTCGCTGCCGTTCAATTCGCAAGAGGTGACAATAATGCCCCCGGCATTGATGATATAGTCGGGCGCATAAAGGATGCCGAGCTTATGAAGCTGATGACCGTGCCGCTTCTCGGCCAATTGGTTATTGGCGGCTCCGGCTACAATCCGGCATCGAAGCCGGGGCAGGGTGAGATCGTTAATGATCCCGCCTAGAGCGCAAGGCGAGAAGACATCGCAGGCGGCTTCAACGATTTCATCCGGGCGCAGCGCATGTGCGCCGAAATCTTTGACAGCCTGATTCCTTCGGCTAGGATTCACATCCGATACGACTAGTTTGGCGCCCGAACGTTTCAAATACCGGCAAAGCTGATAGCCTACCTTCCCTAACCCCTGAACAGCAACCGTTCTATGGATGAACGTCTCCGTACCGAATACGCGTTTGAGCGAAGCCCGGATACCCAGGTAAACGCCATAGGCCGTCATAGCAGCTGTTAAATCGCCGGTAGCCCCGAGCGAACCGGTAGTATCCGTCACATAGGTTGTTTCTAATCGGATCCAGTCCATATCCGCAACGCTTGTTCCCAAGTCCATGCCCGTTATATAGCGTCCCTGCAAGCTTTCAATATAACGGCCGAGGGCGCGAAATAACAGCTCGTGCTTCCGTTGATCGGGAGGGCCAAGGATAACCGCTTTACCTCCGCCGTATGGAAGACCGGAAATCGCTGATTTATAGGTCATGCCTTTTGCTAAACGGAGCGCATCCCGGACGGCATCTTCTTCGGAGGCATAATGCCACATCCGGCATCCGCCAAGCGCAGCCCCGAGCTTCGTATTATGAATGGCGATAATGGCTTTCAAACCGCTTGGCTGATCCTGCAGGAAAATCAGTTGCTCGAAATGTTCCTTCCATACCTCCATGCTGAGTCCTCCTCTATAGAACAGACCGGATGATTCTGCCTCTTGCTATTAAAGTATTCATTTAGGGTTAAAGGGGGTACATGAGCAGTTCCGAACATGAGCGCGATGGGAAATGAAAAAAACGCAAAAAAATCCGAAAGAGTTCTTCCGGATTTTTGGGGCGTGAATGGGGTGACCTCTACTTTTTCACGGTTAGCGTTAAGGCTGACTGACGGGCGTACGCAATTTGTTCAGCGTTTCGCGGATGAACGCCGGTTCGTCGGCAGGCGTTCGCGACGTGACGTAGTTGCCGTCAACGGCGACCTCTTGATCGACGTAGTTGGCGCCTGCATTAATCAGATCATCCTTCAATGGAGGGTAGCACGTCAATGTTTTGCCTTTAGCAAGACCGGCGCTGATCAGAATTTGCGGCCCATGGCAAATGGCCGATATCGGTTTGCCCTGACTGTCCATGTCTTTGACGAATTGCTGGATCTGCTTGTTGAGACGCAGGTTTTCCGGCGACGACCCGCCAGGAATGACGACCGCGTCGAACTGGTCAGCCTTCACTTCATCGATGGACGCATCAGCCGTATACGTGATCGTCTTGTTCTTGCCTGTCAGCTGTTCGCCCTTTTTCAACCCGATAATGACGGTTTCATGCCCGTCCGCTTTGATCGCATCGTACGGTTTCTGCATTTCGGAATCTTCAAAATCGTTGGCTAACAGGAAAGCGACTTTCTTCATCTCGTTAACACTCCTTTTTGAAAATGGTGATTTGGTGCCCATACTGTACAATACCCTTTTTTGGATTTCCATAAACAAAAAAGATAGTCAAAGGCGCATTCGCCGCACAGCGGGCCAGCACCCGTTCGCGCAAAATCCGGGTAAGAAAAGGATAAATGTTGTCGATGTGGAATTATACAAGGGATGGAAGAAATGATCGATCCAAGCTTCCTACATTACTTGAAGAACGGGGGGACTCCGTATTGGACTGCCGGGTAGGCTGCGCAGCTTGCTGTATTGTCGTTTCCATTTCTTCTCCCATTCCCGGAATGCCGCACGGGAAGCCGGCGGGAGTCCGCTGTTCGCAGCTTTCCGATGAGAATACTTGCAACCTCTTTGGGAAGCCGGAGCGTCCGGCCGTTTGCAGCAGCTTGAAGGCGTCGGTAGAAATGTGCGGGCGGTCGAATGAGGAAGCTTTTGCCCTTTTATCGGATTTGGAACAAGCGACAAGGCCTTGATGAAATCGAAGATACAGGTTAGAGCATGTACACCCAATCAGAAGGAGGTTGCCCGCGAATGAAACTTCGCTGTGCGATACTTGATGACTACCAGCAGGTAGCACGGACGATGGCCGACTGGTCCTCGCTCCTAGATCGAATTGAGGTTCAATCCTTTCATCGGCATTTTGAGGGGGAGGATGAAACGGCGGCAGCGCTCGCCGATTATGATATCGTTGTGATCATGCGCGAACGCACGCCTTTTCGGGCTTCGTTACTCGCACGTCTGCCGCGGTTGAAGCTGCTCGTTACGACAGGCATGCGCAATGCGGCAATCGATCTTGCAGCCGCTGCTTCGCACGGTGTGGTCGTTTGCGGCACAGCGGGCAAAACGGAGCCCGCCGTTGAGCTTACCTGGGCTTTAATATTGGGGCTGGCCCGACAGATTGTGCCCGAACATAACGCGCTCCGATCGAATGGCCCTTGGCAAAGCTCGATCGGGACTGACCTCTACGGCAAACGACTCGGCCTGCTGGGACTCGGTAAGATCGGCAGTCGGGTGGCGCGCATCGGGTTGGCCTTCGGCATGGATGTGATGGCCTGGAGCCAGCATTTAACCCAAGAGCGGACCGATGAGGTCGGCGTGCGGCTGGCAGCCTCCAAGGAAGAACTGCTGGAAAGCAGTGATTTTGTCTCCATCCATCTTGTGCTCAGCGAACGGACGAGAGGCTTGCTTGGCGCCTCAGAGCTCAGGCGGATGCGCGCATCCGCCTATCTGATCAACACTTCCCGGGCTCCGATCGTGGATCAAACCGCCCTCGCGGAAGCTCTTCTTAACGGCTGGATCGCCGGTGCAGGCTTGGACGTATTCGAGATCGAGCCTTTGCCGAAGACGACGTATTCCGGTCCTTGCCCCATGTTCTGACCACACCGCATCTCGGATACGTGTCACAAGCGAATTACCATACGTATTATCGGGACGCGGTGGAAGACATCCAAGCTTATTTGTCCGGATCGCCAATCCGGCAGCTGACCTCATCATGATTTCATAAAGAGAACCCCACAGCAGCAAGCAGTGGGGTTCTTGTTCTCTTGAATTTGATGAAGCTGCCGATAACGGAAGCCGGTTACGCATTAAAGATGGCCGTGCATCCCGTAAGGGTTCGCGCTGATGTACCGGCGCCATTCTTCGTCCTGGGCCGGAGCTTCTTTAAGATGTACATCGGGCCCTTCCGTAATTTCTTGAGAAAACTCAACATTCGAGGAACCGTCGTAATAATTGGGAAAATCATTCTCCGATTTCGACATGCGCTCATCTCCTTGGCTTGTATTCCTATCAAACCTATTATTTACGGAAGCCGCGACTGTAATTCATTGGCATTGTTTAATTTCACATTACTATAATAATGCTGATAAGGCAATATTATCCATTGAAATAGATAAAAAGAGAGGCCCGCTAAGCAGCGGGCCTCTGTATCTTTTTCACATGCATGTTGTGGATTAGAAACGTTTTGCAGCTTCTTTTGCTTGCGCGATAGCCTTCTCTTTAATCGATTGGGCTTGATCCGGCATAGCGGCCATGCCTTCAACAAAGATTCCTTCAAAGGATGGAACACCATGAAATTGCATAATTTTGCTCAGGTAGCTGTGGCCGCTTTCGAAACTTGCAGCCGGTCCTTCGGAGTAGACACCGCCGCTAGCTTGAATATGGATCGCTTTTTTGTCCGTAAGCAAGCCGACCGGCCCGTTCTCGGTATATTTAAACGTTTTGCCTGAAACACAAATTGCATCAATGTAGGCTTTCAAAATAGGAGGGAACGAAAAATTCCACATTGGAGAAACATAAACATATTTATCAGCGGCCACGTATTGACCGACAATTTCATTTAGTCTTGCGACTTTGGCTTTCTCCGCATCGGACAGTTGGTCGAACGAAGAGCCCGATTGAAGTTTTCCCCATCCGCTAAATACGTCAGCGTCGATATGTGGAATGTCCGTTTTGTATAAATCCAGGTGAATAATTTCATCTGTCGGATTTGCTTCACGGTAGGCCTCGATAAATTCTTTTCCCACAGCCATGCTGAATGAAGCTTGATGGTCATGAGGATGTGCAGTAATGTACAGTACAGTTGCCATAATCTGAAAACGTCCTTTCCATAATTGTGATGTGAGATGTGTACGTTTTTATTATAACTAATTTTATGTAAGTTGCAAATTAATAATTATTCGCTAACCGATAAAATTAACAAATAAGTATAGATTTGCTCACTACACCCTGCGTATTGTTCGCGGAACAAATTGTTCTTATACTAGGGCGGCGCTCGTCGCTCACGGAGTGAATCAGGACTCCGGCGTGTTGAGTATCCGGCGGGATGACATAGACAAAAAAGTGACCCGCAGCAGCGGGCTGCGGGTCTTCAAGATATATTGAAAAAGGGGGTCAAGGAATAGTATAGGCTGCTTTCATTAAGAACAGATGTTAACCAGATTTCAATTGTGTTACAAATATTGGAAAAGTTTAGGCAGTCAAGCTCGCCTCCATAAAAAGACCTGACCATCGGTCAGGTTGTATTCAGCATTACCAATTATGTATTACACGGACAACGGTTCTTCGACGGAACCATGAAGAAGCTGCTTCAATTGCAAATAGAGCTGGTCGGGGGATTCGGCGCAAATAATGCCTGACTTGCCGACCTTGGCTACGCACTGCTTGGAGCACAGCTTGCAGCAGCCGAGGCAGTCTTTCTTCTTGTGCTCGAATTCGGGAAACTCGTCTTTCATTGTTTTGTAAACCGATTTGGAGCCGTTCTTAATGTTCTTGCAGCAATACTTGATCTTCATCGGGTCGCCTCCCCGGATATCCGTTTACTTGCGGTAATGATAATCATTCTCGATCATTATATAGGCAATCCAAGCCGTATGTCAACACCTTAGCATGAAAGAAAAGCTTCATCATCGGAGGAAAGCTTGGTGCCGGCAATCTCTGAAATCCCGACCAAAGTCCAGGCATAACCTGAACATAGGTTGGTAGGAAGCGACTCCCGATTCTCCTATAATAAACGTAACTGATATGGAAGAAGGAAGGATCGCACATGTTACATGCTGGCTCTGCTCCCGCCCCGTCTATGGGATGGAAACCGTCTTTTTTGTTGAAAATGCAATATTTCGTGGTCACGACATTACCGCTCGGCATTCTCGGGTTCGTGTTTGCCGTTACCTTCGGTCTTGTCGGCGTCGCGCTGACGCCGCTTGGGATCGGCATTCCAATTCTTTACGTGGCGCTTATCGGAAGCCGGGCGCTTCTGTCCTTGGACGCGCAGGCGTTGCAGGGAGGCTCGGGTCTCCGGGGCGAAGCTGCAGTTGAAGCTGCGGATACGGCTGCCAAGCCCGGCATGCGCCAAGTGCTGCTCTCGGTGGAATCGTATTTGCCGCTGCTGTATTGGCTGCTGAAGCTGCCTCTGAGCATCATTCAATTTACGTTGGCCGTGGCATTCCCGGTATCCGGTTTTGTTCTCTTGTTCGCACCGCTCGTTTACTGGGCGGCGCTGCAGGGTTACGGCTACGAACTGTTTAACAACGACATCGTGATGGATGTGCTGCTTCCGATGGCGTCGCCGGCGCAGCGATCGTATGCCGTCGCCGGGCTCGGGCTGATCTGGTTTCTCGTCGGGTTCTACGTGGTCAATCGGATGTTCAGCGCTTCCGTACGGTTTGTATCCGTGTTCCGGCGCTAGGTACTGTCCGGTAACCGAGTTGAAGGTGCAAGGGCAGCATGACATGACTCCGGGCCTAGCGTCAAAAGTGCTATTTCGTAAAAGTGTAAATTCTTAAACATTATTCACCCCCGAAAACAGGTAAGATGTGGAATAGATCCCGCAGCGGCGCATAGGCGCATAGAGGTAGAGAGGAGATTTATTCCATGTCTGATGTGCTTCGACGAAAGAGAGGGCGGTTGTTAACCAGCTTGCTGGCGTTTGCGCTCATGCTTGCCATCGTTCCGCCTTCTCGGGACGGCCGGTGTCGCAAAGCCGGAAGCGAGCAGGACGCATCCGCATGAGAGTACCATGGGGCAAAGCAAATCATGTCGATTTATGGCTGGGTTCATGTTATACTAGGCCTGTTGGGTGATTTCAACACGACAAGGGCAAATCTGATGAAAGTCAGAGACGCAAAGCTATAGGGACTAAAGTGATAAACGATGTCAGCCAGCTGCCGAAAGTATGAGGAATATGTCGTAACACCTCCCTTTTGGCGTACAGGGGAGTTTTTTTATCCCTCTGTGAAGCGTTCGGAATGATCTCATTACGGAGGTAGAAGGATGAATCCGGTGAAAACAATGGGCTTGGAGGAATGGCTTGGAGAAACGACGGCCAGCCGTTTGATGGAAGAGCTGGAGAAGGCGTCCAAGGAAGAGCTGCATGATCTGCGTCACGCGTTTGAAGCATTGATGCGCTATATGGAGTCGGTGCAGCCGATGCACGCGGTGGAAGCGTAACCCGCCCGATTTCTGAAGATATGGAAGCGCGTTGTCAAAAAAGCTTTCCCAGCAGAAAAAGAGTCCTGTGGAGCAATGGCTCCACAGGACTCTTTGGCGTTATTATGAAAGGTCGAGATTGACGATAGCCCGGCCGCGAAGCCGACCGCTGCGAATCGCCGCAAGCGTATCGGCCAGATTGCCCAGGCCGATCTCCCGCGCACCGGTCTCCAGGTACGATACAGGTTTCCAGTCGGCTGCGAGCCTGGACCACACTTCCCGTCTCGTCAGCGTATCGCAGTATACCGAATCGATGCCGAGCAGCTTCACACCGCGCAGAATGAACGGATATACAGTCGTTGCGAAATCCGCCCCTCCGGTCAGACCGCTGACCGCAGCAGAACCGCCGTAACGAAGCGTGCTTAAAATAAACGGCAGCGACGCGCCGCCGACCGGATCGACCGCCCCCGCCCAGCGTTCCTTACGCAGCGGTTTGCCGTCCGGCGGGATTAATGCGTCTCTCTCGATGACTTCCGCAGCGCCCAGGCCCAGCAAATACTCGCTTTCGGCAAGCTTGCCCGTACTGGCCGTCACACGGTAACCGAGCTTGGACAGAAGCGAAACCACTACGCTCCCGACGCCGCCGGTCGCACCGGTGACGAGTACCGGGCCTTGCTCCGGCCGGAGGCCGTTGCGCTCCATCTGGAGCACCGACAGGGCCGCCGTAAAGCCGGCGGTGCCGAGCGACATCGCTTCCCGGGCCGTCAGCCCATCGGGAAGCGGAACGACCCAACCGGCAGGAACGCGCGCCAGTTGGCTGAAACCGCCCGGGTGGGAGACGCCGAGCTCGTAGCCGGTGACAAGCACTTCATCGCCCACGGCAAAAGAAGGGTCGTCCGAATGAACGACCTCTCCGGCTAAATCGATACCCGGTACGAACGGGTACGACTTGACGATCGGACTGACGGGTTGCGCCGCCATCGCGTCTTTATAATTGATGCTGGAATATCGTACCCGTATGGTGACTTCTCCGTCCGGCAGGCGATCATGCCCGAGCGTTTGGATGGAGCCGGCGGCTTGATCGCCCTGTTTCTCTAGCACGAATGCTTGGAACTTATCCATTGGATCGCATCTCCCTATGTTCATGTTACTTTCTATGTTAGCATTATTTACCGATAATTTAAATGTAAAAATAGACGCTTTCCGGCAAGATCAGGAGAACATGAGGACGTCGATTTCATATTTCCATACTTGTATTTTTCCGGCAGGATGGTATAATTTAATGTACAAAAGGTATCGCCCGCATCAGGTGAGCTTTGCGAAATTCAAGGCCGCAAAGCCACAGCCACTACCGTCTTTACCAAGTCAGCCAACTGCCGAAGGACAGAGGAATACGTGATTTGAGGCTCCTTTGATGCATGCTGGGGGTCTTTTTAATATGCCGTGCTGCCGTGAAAATATTGTATAACCGCACATCTTCGGGACAACTAGGCGTGACGCTTTTCCATACTACCCAATCGAAGAGGAGGCTGTTCCGGCGTGAAGAAAATTATGATCGTCGACGATTCGCTCTTTATGCGCATGTTATTGAAAAACGTCATTCATGAGCTTGGCTATGAACAAGTCGTTGAAGCAAGCAATGGAGTGGAAGCGCTGTCATTATACCCGGAAGAGATGCCCGACGTCGTCACGATGGACATAACCATGCCGGAGATGGACGGCATTACAGCACTGGAGAAAATCAAGGATTTGAATCCGGATGCGAAGGTTATCATGGTGTCGGCGATGGGCCAGCAAGCGCTGCTCATTCGCGCCGTCAGTATGGGAGCGAGCGACTTTATCGTCAAGCCGTTCAGTAAGGATCGCGTCCGCGAAGCACTGAAGAAGGCGTTCGCCGGATAACGCACGCGAATCCTTGAGGAAGCAGCGGTTTGTTTGGTACAATGGACTGTGATACGAAGCGTGGAAGGGTACCCCTTACGGCTAAGAGATAGAGGAGAAGGTTCATGTTGAGGTTACAGGGGCTTGTCGTAACGACGGAGGAAGAGCTGCGGCAATGCTTGTCCGTTCGTAAAGAGGTATTTGTCGATGAGCAGCAGGTGCCGCTCGATTTGGAGCTGGACGAGTTTGACGCTTCGACATCGGCTTGCCGCCATTTCCTGATCCGGGACGGCGAACTGCCGATTGCAGCGGCCCGTTACCGGATGTACGATGAACGGACGGCCAAGCTTCAGCGAATTGCGGTCCGCCAGCCTTATCGGGGCAAGGGCATCGGCAAGATGATGATCGATATGATGGAAGACGATATTCGCGAACGGGAAATCGCGTCGATCATGTTGGACGCGCAGACGCACGCGACAAGGTTTTATGAGAAGCTGGGATATGCGACAGTATCTGAAGAACCATTTCTGGATGCAGGCATTTGGCATGTACGGATGACAAAAACGATAACGGAGTGAACGGCCCGCAGCGGCCGTTTTTTTATGTCGTCAGGCGAAGACGTTCCGCGAATACGGCCGCTCATCAGGGATGAAATGCGGCTTCCACATATTCCGATTGGAGAATATGTATCGTTATTCCGGCAATATTTGCGGCCTCAGCGGGGACGAATGCTGGCGTTGAGCGTGCTGCTGCTGACAGGTATCGCGCTGCAGCTCGTGAATCCGCAAATTATTCGCTATTTCATCGATAGCGCGCACTCGCTGCATTCGGGGAGGCCGCTCGTTCTGGCGGCGGCTTTGTTTATCGGGGTTAGCCTCGTACAGCAATTGATAGCGGTGGGCGCTTCGTACATCGGGGCGAACGCCGGTTGGACGGTGACCAATCAGCTGCGCGGAGACGTGGCGGAGCATTGCTTGAAGCTCGATATGACATTTCACAAAACGCAAACGTCCGGCGCGATTATCGAGCGGGTAGACGGGGATATCAACAACTTGTCCAACTTCTTCTTACAGTTTGCCGTCATGCTCGTCAGCAACGTTATTCTGGTCGCCGCTATGCTCGTCCTGTTGTTCCGGGAAGGCTGGCTTATTGGCGCAGGGATGCTTGTGTTCGTCGTGTTTGCGCTGCTGGCGATCCGTTACATCCGCCGGCTCGCCGTCCCGCATTGGAGCCGCTTGCGCCAAATGAGCGCGAGCTTCTACGGTTTTCTCGGCGAACATCTGGAGGGGACGGAGGATACGCGGGCCAGCGGAGCGACGAATTACGTGATGCACCGCTTCTACTGCATGATGCGGGAGTGGCTGCCGCTTCGGGTGCGCGCGTTCTTCGGATGGGCGTCGATGTGGATTGCGACAATTATCGTGTTCGCCATCGGCAACGCGGTTGCTTTCGCGATCAGCTAATATTTATGGAAGCAGGGCTCGATCACCCTGGGCACCGTCTACATGATCTTTTATTATACGGAGCTGATGGCGAAGCCGATCGAACAAATCCGCACCCAGATGGAGGATTTGCAAACAGCGAGGAGCTCCGCCGCATTTGGTACGGCGTCGAAGAGCAGGCGGGGGCACCGGCGGGGGATGACGGGGAATAAGGTTACGTCATTTCCCGGGCAAGCGCAGGACTCGACAGCCTTCAACATGCGAACCGCACAGAATGACGCTGTCTGGAGGCATGCGGGGGGAGGCAGTTAGGAGTCTGCGCCCTTATTCCGTCAAGTCTGCTAGCGCAAGTGGATCGGCTGGACGGCAGGCGCATCACGGCTACGCTCATTCGCATTTCGCCGGAGCTGCAACCGAATTTGAACGCGAAAAAGACAGGGAAGCCGACGCTTCCCTGTCCTTTTCAACTTAAGGCCTATTCCCGGATGCCGTCACTTGTTCATCGCTTGAACCGTAACCGTGGCCGGCGAGGAGACGGCTAATATTTGTTTTTTCGAGTCGATCACCTTCACTTCCACGGTCAGCGCGCCGGGCTTGGCGGTCAACTCCCGCGGCAGGGCGGCACTGAGCGATGACTCGCTTAGCCAGGCCGTCTCCAGCTGCTTGCCGTTAACGAATATCGAGCAGCCGAGTCCGAAGCGTCCGCCTTCGACGGTTAGCGTGGTGCGTCCTAAGGCATCCTCGGAGGCGCTGATGACAGATGGTTCGACCCGCCGGATTTCAGGCGCTCCATAGCCGAGCTTGAAGCCGGAGAGCCTCGCTTTCGCTTCGTCGGCGCGCTGCTGCTCCTGTTCCAGGATCGCCTGCTGCCGGCTGCGGTAGTCGGCGACCATCGCCGGGTCGATACCCATCTCGGCATACGCTTCTTCGGGCGGAACAAGCGGCATTTTTTGCGATAAATCGTACAAATAGTCCGTGTACGGGCTGCCTTCCCGTTGGGCGAGACGGAGCACGTAAGGACCGAGAAACGAAGGGCTGAAATGAAGCTTTTCGTTCTTTTCGCGCGGCAAGTAGTTGTTCCAGATAACCACGGGAACCTCGTGCATCTTGGTCAAGAAGTCCGGGTCGTTCTCGCCGGTAATGTAGCCCGTCTCCTCATAAACCGTATACTTCTCGAGCGACGGCAGATGGTCCCCGAAAAAGACGATGATCGTCGGCTCCTTCAACCGGCTGTAATGAACGATCAGCTCCTCAAGCATCCGATCTGCGCCTTCCATCCCTTGCGCGTACGTCTCCGTTAACCCGATCGCTTCCGGGGAAACCTTGCCTTTCACGTCGATCTTATTCCGTTTGAACTTGCCGGGCCAGTAATGGTAATGATTCTCCATCGTGTTGGCGAAAATGAAGTCCGAGCCCGGGCTCTGCTCGCTCTGTTCGATGATCCGTCTGGCTACGGCGTGATCGCCGATATACGGACCTACGTATTCGTCCGGGTTGAAATATTCGAGGCTGATAAATTGGGAGAAACCCAAATATTTATACACCTCGGAGCTGTTGAAAAACCATCCGTGAAACGGGCTGATCGCCGTTGTCGCATAGCCTTGGCCGGCCAGGAGGCTGGCGAGCGAGGCCGTCGGTTGTTTGATGTATTGCTCATACACGATCGAATCTTTCGGGAAAAAACGGTACGAATGCCCGGTCAGCACCTCAAGCTCGACATTGGCGGTGCCGCCGCCGAACATCGGCGAGAGCATGGTGCCGTGTGTATACCGTTTTTGCAAGCTGTGGAAAAACGGCGCCGGATCGCGGCTGAACACAAGCCCGGGCAGCTGTGTGGCATCCCAGAACGATTCGCTCAGCACAACGATAATGTTCGGTGGTTTGTTCAGCTGTTCGGGCTCCCAGTCGGTCGCCGGTTCCATGTCAAGCGAGGGGATCGACCGTACCGGCACGCGATCCGGGTTTATCCATTCGGAAGTCGGTAAGAGAAGAAGCATCATGGTTAGTAAAGATGCGGATAAAGTACGGACGGTTCGGGATAGGCGCATGGTTGATCTCCTAAGATGAAGTAACGGTAATCGCTTTCGCAATGTCATGATCATTATATCATTTCTGGAGACAGGGAGGTAGAAGCTTGACGCATTGAAGAGAAGCAAAGATCCGGACGATGACTTCTATGTATGTTTCACAGGGCTAATGGAAAATTAATAGACATATTTAATTAATGTTTGACAATATATAAACGTACTATTAATATGTCTATATAAATAGGAGGGTTTGCGATGGATGGCATGTTTATCGACGGGATGGAGCGGGCCTCGCTTGAAGAGATCGAACGGGGTTACATCTATGAGGAGGAGGAAGGGCGTTACACGTGTTTAATATGCGGCAGCTCTTCCGAGCAAGGGGTTATTTATCCGTCTCCGGACGAACAAGCTTGGTGGGACGCCGAGAAATGGATGACGAAGCATATCGTGCGGGAGCACGGGTCGGTTTTTCACGCACTGCTGCATTTGGACAAAAAGTGGACCGGTTTGTCCGTGCTGCAAAGGCAGCTGCTGCAATTTTTCCATCAAGGGATGAGCGATGCCGAGGTGATCGAGCGATTGGGCGGCGGAAGCGCGTCGACGATTCGCAATCATCGGTTCACGCTGCGGGAGAAGGAGAAGCAGGCGAAGCTTTTTCTGGTGCTGATGTCGTTGATGGAAAAAGGCAGGGCGGCGGCCTCGGCCGGTAGCCCGGTGAAAGACAAGAAAAAGCAGAAGCCGGCAGGTGTACAGCCGCTGCAGGAGACGGTGGAGCGTGACAACGATTATTTTCCGTACGGAACGGACGGTCCGCTTCGGGCATGGCCGCGTAAGGAGAAGGTCCGCGCGTTGATCGCCGAAGAACTCGTCAGGCGTTTTCAGCCTGGCCGTATCTATTCGGAAGCCGACATTAACGAAGTGTTGGAGCAGGCTTGGCACGACTATGCCGTCATCCGCCGGTATATGGTCGATCATGGGTTATTGGAGCGGACGGAGGACGGACGCCGATATTGGGTTGGCGCCGCCGTTTCGTCATCGGAGCGGGCGCCGGCAGCAGCGCAAGAGGAGGAGAGGTTGTCTATGAGTAAGGAACGGCGCAAGGAGCTGGTGAGGGCCTACCAGGAGAAAGAGCAGCAGATCGGCGTGTTTCGATTTGTGAACGGAAAGAACGGCAAGGCGCTTGTCGGCGCCAGTAAAAACCTGGAAGCGATGGAGCGGCGCTTGCCTTTTGAGCTAAAGATGGGTGCGAGCCGGAATGTACAGCTTCAAAAGGATTGGAACGAAGCGGATGAAGGGGATTTTACGTTCGAGGTGCTGGAACGCCTGAAGCTTCGCAAGGACAGTTTCCAGGACGTCAATCATGAGCTGCACGTCATGGAGAGCAAGTGGCTAAACGAGCTTCAGCCTTATGGGGAGCGCGGGTACAATTCGCAGCCAAAGAAACGAGGTCAGGCCGGAGACGCCGAGAAGGACGAGAGGGACGTCTAAACGAAGCAGCCATAACTGAAAAGTAAGCGTTACGTCAGCCAGCAGATATTTCCCTTACTCTTGAAAATACGATATGATGATAAAGACTGCAATCTTTATACGTCATACTCGTATTTTTGCTGTGATAGTGGAGGGAAACGTTCTGGATACTTACGCTTGTCTATATGTGATCCGGGGAGAACCGTTTCGTTCGGGCACGTGCCTTCATCTGACTTCAGCAGAGACGGTGATCGGGCGCGCTACGAACAACTTCGCCCCGGACTTTGCTTTTTCCAACGCATTTATTTCAAGAAAGCACGTCGTTATCCGCCGGGAAGGGGAGAAGGCGGTGTTATACGATCTGGATTCACGCCACGGTACCGAGCTTAACGGGGTATTGGTGGAACCGCATGTGCCGTACCCGCTCCAATCGTTCGACATTATTAAGATGGCGAAAGGGATGACCGTGCTGCATTTTTCCTATTTGTTCGCCGATCAGACGCTGGAGTTCGAACCGCTCAGCATGACCCAGGCATGGGAAGAGCCGAGCGGACCTTCGATGATCTATTGGGAGAAGCGGGAATGCGTCGTGGACGGGAAGCGAATCGCGATGTCGGAGAAGGAATATTTGCTGCTTCATTTGTTATACGAGCAGGCGAACCGGCTTGTCGCCATCGATGACATTAAACGAAACGTATGGTCCGAACGCACGACCGGACCTGACGGTGTGCCGGATGTCACGATGGACGAACTGAACGCGCTCGTCTATCGTATCCGTAAAAAGTACGGGAAAGACACGTTCCTGATCAGCGCTGTTCGCGGCAGCGGATATGTGCTCGAGCTGGATTCCAAATAGGCGGCTGCCATGGTGACTGACTACCTTGTCGCCATGACGCGCCGTAACCGTTATAACCAGGGAGGGATAAGCATGCGCTATATCCAAGTGGAGCCTGCCGGGCCGCTGCAAGGCTCGGTGCAAATTCCCGGCTCGAAGAATAGCTCGCTGGCGCTGCTTGCGGCGGCTTGTTTGGCCGATGACGTCGTCACGCTGGAGGGGATTCCGCTGATTGACGATGTCAAGGTGATCGCGCAAATTTCACGGGATATCGGAATGTCGCTCGTTCGCAAGCCGACGGGCGAGGTTGTGATTGATCCGCGGTTTATTCATAGTGCAACCATCGATCCCGGCAAAGCGGCGTCATACCGCGCTTCCTATTATTTCGCGGGGGCGCTGCTCGCCAAGTTCGGCCGTGTGACGGTAGGATTTCCGGGCGGAGACGATTTCTCGTCGCGACCGATCGATCAGCATGTTAAAGCATTTCAAGCGCTTGGCGCCACCGTTATTTTTCACGAAGACCACTATGTGGTGGAATCGAGACAGCTGAAGGGTGCCGACATTTATTTCGACACGGTCACCTCGGGCGCTACGATCAACGGCATGCTGGCGGCCGTTCGAGCCCAAGGGCGAACGAACCTGTATAATGCCGCGGTCGACCCCGAGGTCGTCGATACGGCAACTTTCTTGAATGCGCTTGGCGCCAAAATATACGGAGCGGGCACGGACCGCATCCGGATTGAGGGCGTGCCGTATTTGAACGGCGGCTGCCATATGGTGATCCCGGACCGGCTTATCGCCGGCGCCTTTCTGATGGCGGCGGGCATCACCGGCGGGCGTGTAACCGTAGGCGAGGTCATCCCCGAACACTTGGGCGCATGCCTGGCCAAGCTGGAGGAATGCGGGATGGAGCTGGAAGTGGACGAGACGAGCATTACCGCCTACGGGCGCGGTTCGATTAAAGCGACGCGGGTGCGGACGTCGATGTATCCCGGCTTCGCTACCGATCTGCAGCAGCCGATGACGGCGCTGTTGACGCAGGCAAAGGGCAAAAGCATCATCACCGAGCGCGTCTATCCGAACCGCTTCAACCATGTGCCGCAGCTGCGGCGGATGGGCGCCGACATTGAGGTTCGGCAGGAAAGCGCCTTTATCCGCGGCGGACGGCCGCTCTTCGGCGCTTGGGTTCATGCGACGGACGTGCGTGCCGGAACGAGCCTGGTGCTAGCCGCTCTGGCGGCCGATGGGGTGACGCGAATTACCGGCGTAGAGCACCTGGAGCGCGGTTACGACGACGTGATCGGCAGCTTTGCGGCGCTCGGCGCGCGTTTAACGTTATGCGAGGCCGAGGATGAGCGCGTACATGCCGTCTTTGTGAGGTGACGGTGTGCCGTAGCGGAATCCTGATTCCTTATATCGCCGATTAGACCGGCTGAATGTATGATAGCGGAGTTACGATGAGCCATTCGCTCTAAAGCCGGGGGAAATCCCCGGTTTGGGCGAATAAGGCATCGGAGCTCCGCTATTTTTGTGTGAACGTGACGGGTGAGGCGCATAGGGCCGCCGTAGTTCCGCAGCTTCCTGGACTTTCGCGATATGGGGTTCGTTCAACAAGGGGTCTGCGCCAAGAAAAAGTGAACATGGAGCGACAGCAGATAAATTCGAGATGTTTGTTTAATAGTGTGTCATTAAAATTAAATAGTACACACTATTTACAAAGAAATTGTTGTATGTTATGTTTTAGATGTGATTTACAAGTGGAATAAAACGCACGTTAATTTCGTTAATTCAGACTATGACCGAATTGTTCAGAGGAGGCATTTGCATGAAGTTCGTTGTACCGTTTGATCAGGGGCATGCGGATATGAAAGCGACGCTTGGCGGGAAGGGGGCAAACTTGGCGGAGATGACCCGGGTAGGGCTGCCGGTTCCTCCGGGGTTTACGGTGACCACTGACGTTTGTCGCGCCTACTACGCCTTGGGCGGCCAGCTTCCGGACGGAGTCCGCGAAGAGGTGGCGTCCGCGCTGCGCGTGCTGGAGTCGTCCCAAGGGAAGCAATTCGGCGATCCTGCGAAGCCGCTGCTCGTTTCGGTGCGTTCCGGATCCGTCACCTCGATGCCCGGGATGATGGATACGATTCTCAATCTCGGGTTAAACGATGAAACGGTTGCCGGGCTGGCTGCATTAACGGGGGATGCGCGATTCGCGTACGACTGCTACCGGCGCTTGATCCAAATGTTTGGGAACGTCGTGTTTCAGATTGAATCGCATCACTTTGAAAGTCAGCTTTCCCGACTGAAGCAGCGGCTGGGTGTCGGACAAGACAGCGAAGTAAGTGCCGAAGGCTGGCAAGAGCTGATCGAATCGTACCGGTCAATCGTAGTGAAAGAGACGGGCCGTCCGTTTCCGCAAGACGTGCGCGAACAATTGGAGCTGGCGGTCGAAGCGGTATTCCGTTCGTGGAACAATACGCGGGCCCAAGTGTACCGCAAAATCCACCGCATTCCCGACGAACAGGGAACGGCGGTCAATATCCAGGCGATGGTATTCGGCAATTTGGGGGCAGATTCGGGTACGGGCGTATTGTTCACCCGCAATCCTTCGACCGGGGAACGGCGTCTGTACGGGGAATATTTGATTAACGCCCAAGGGGAAGATGTCGTTGCGGGGGTTCGCACGCCGGTACCGATCGAACAGCTCGGTGCGGATATGCCGCTCGTGTTCGACCAGTTGGAGCGAACGGCGGCGATGCTGGAGAAGCATTATAAGGATATGCAGGATATTGAATTTACGGTGGAGCAAGGGGCGCTCTATTTGCTGCAAACCCGTTCGGGCAAACGGACGGCGCAGGCGGCGGTCAAGGTCGCCGTGGATATGGCCAACGAGGGGTTAATCAGCCGGGGAGACGCCGTCGAGCGAATCGAGCCGTTTCATTTGGATCAGTTGTTGCACCGGGCCATTGACGTGGACCAGGCGCTGGATGTATTGGCTTCGGGGCTTCCGGCATCGCCGGGCGCTGCGACGGGAGAAGCCGTGTTCGATGCCGACCTGGCGGAAGCGTGGTCGCGCGCCGGCCGCAAAACGATTCTCGTGCGTTCGGAGACGACGCCGGAAGACATACACGGCGTGCTTGCCGCCGAAGGCGTACTGACGAGCCGGGGCGGCATGACCAGCCATGCGGCCGTTGTCGCCAGGGGCATGGGTAAGCCTTGCGTATGCGGATGCGAGGCCGTAAGAATCGAAGACCGATCGTTCGTCGTACACGCCGGTGGCGAGTTCGTTACGATTCGGGAAGGCGACACGATCTCGATCGACGGCTCGACCGGCCGCGTCATTCGAGGCGGAGTTAACTTGCGCGAGCCTGAGCTGACGGAGGAGCTGCAGCAGCTGCTCCGGTGGGCCGACGATATCCGTACGCTGCAGGTATATACCAATGCGGACACGCCGGAAGATGCGGCGAAAGCCCGGGATTTCGGCGCGGAAGGCATCGGGCTGTGCCGTACGGAGCATATGTTTATGTCGGCGGCGCGGGTGCCGGTCGTGCAAGCCATGATTTTGGCGGATTCGGCGGAGGAGCGGGCCGAAGCGCTCGAGAAGCTGCTGCCGATGCAGCAGCAAGACTTCGAAGGGTTGTTCCGGGCTATGGATGGGCTGACGGTTACGATTCGTTTGCTGGATCCGCCGTTGCACGAATTTTTGCCGAACATGGAGCAGCTGGTGCTTCAGCATGAACGATTGCGCAATGACCCGAATGCCTCGTCCGAGGAAATCGACCGAAACGAGAAGCTGCTGCGCAAAGTGCGGTCGCTGCACGAGATGAACCCGATGCTGGGGACTCGCGGATGCCGCCTCGGACTCGTCCTGCCGGAAATTTACGAGATGCAGGCGGATGCTATTTTCCGCGCCGTGGTGCGCTGCTTGGAGGAAGGTATCGACGTACGGCCGGATATTATGATTCCGCTGGTCGGGCATGCGAACGAGCTGATCCGGATGCGTGAGCTTGTAACGAAGCGGGCGGAGGCGATACTGGGCGATAAGGCGGCCACGTTCCCTTACCATGTGGGGACGATGATCGAAGTTCCGAGAGCGGCGATTACGGCGGCGCAAATTGCCAAGCACGCAGACTTCTTCTCGTTCGGTACGAACGATTTGACGCAGATGACGTTCGGCTACAGCCGGGACGACGCGGAAGGGAAATTTCTTGCGCATTACGTGGAAACGAAGCTGCTGCCGGAAAACCCGTTCCAAGTGCTGGATGAGGACGGCGTCGGCCGCTTGATCGAATGGGCGGTGGAGCAGGGCAAAGCGGTTAAGCCGTTATTGAAAACAGGCATATGCGGCGAGCATGGCGGCGATAAGTCATCGATCTTCTTCTGCCATGCGGCGGGACTGGACTATGTAAGCTGCTCCCCGTACAGAGTGCCGCTTGCCCGGATTGCAGCCGCTCAAGCGCAGCTGGCGCTCGGCCATCCTCAGTCCGATGCCGAACGGAGCTTGAGCGAACATATTGCTTAACTCATAAAAATGAGAAAAAATGGGAATACTGATTGAAGAGACTTGGGTTGAATCGCGTACAAATTAGTGGATGGAGTGAGTCGTTTATGGAGCAGACGTTCTTATTGGTGAAACCTGATGGCGTGAAACGCCAATTAATCGGAAATATTGTGAATCGCTTTGAACAGCGCGGATTCGAGCTGATCGGTGCCAAGCTCATCCGGATTACGAGAGAACAGGCAGAATATCATTATGAGGAGCACAAAGCGAAGCCGTTCTTCGGCGAGCTCGTCGATTTCATCACGTCGGGACCGGTGTTCGCGATGGTATGGCAGGGAGAGAACATCATTCAAATTTCCCGCGCCATGATGGGCAAAACGAACCCGGCCGATGCGGCTCCGGGTACGATTCGCGGCGATTTCGCCTCCGAGGTGGCCAAGAACGTCATTCACGGCTCGGATTCGCCTGAAAGCGCGTTGCGGGAGATCGCCAACTTCTTTAAGCCGGAAGAATTGTTGACTTCGACCTATTTAGACGGTACGGCGGACCGCAGCGACGATTCTCCGGTAAGCATTCATTGAAATAACGAATAGACGACCAAGCCGACCCCTTCATCAGGAGTCGGCTTTTTTTACTCATTTTTTTGGAAGGGCGGGTTGCTGAATTTGAACTTTGAACGGAAATTCGTTACATTGGAAGTAGAATTGTAGGGCAGTTGCCAAAGGAGCGTATGCAGATGCGGGATCCAAGACTGAAACAGTTTGCGAAAAATTTGGTGCGTTATTCGATCGATCTCCAGCCGGGAGAAAACGTGCTGATCGAAATGATTGGGCTTCGCGATCAGGAATTGACCAAGTGTCTAATAGAAGAAGTGTATGCGGCAGGAGGAAATCCGTTCCTGGAGTTCCGGAATCCGGAAGTGACCCGCAGCCTGATGCTCGGCGGAACCGAGGCGCTTTACGCGCAAATGGCTGAGCTGGAGCTAGCGCGGATGAAAAAAATGCACGCGTATTTGGCCGTTCGCAGCGGCGACAACATTACCGAAACGTCCGATGTACCGGATGAAAAGATGCGTTTGTATACCAAAATATTCCATCGTCCGGTTACGGATCAGCGGGTCAACCATACGAAGTGGTGCATCATGCGTTACCCGAACGCGTCGATGGCCCAGCTCGCCAATACGAGCACCGAAGCTTTCGAGAATTTTTATTTCCAGGTCTGCAATTTGGACTACAGCAAGATGTCGTCGGCGATGGATGCCCTCGTCGAGCGGATGCTGCGTACCGACCAAGTAAGGCTAGTTGCCCCGGGAACCGATCTCACCTTCTCGATCAAGGATATTCCGGCGATCAAATGCGCCGGGAAGAACAACATTCCCGACGGCGAAGTGTTCACTGCGCCGGTGAAAGATTCGGTGAACGGCGTCATTTCGTACAACACGCCGACCATTTACAACGGAACGGGATTCGAGAACATCGTGCTCCGGTTTGAGAACGGCAAGATCGTCGAAGCGACCGGCAGCGATACGAGAAAGCTGAACGATATACTGGATACGGACGATGGCGCCCGTTATATCGGCGAGTTTGCGATCGGGGTCAATCCGTATATTCAGAAGCCGATGAAAGACATCTTGTTCGACGAGAAAATCGACGGCAGTATTCACTTTACACCGGGGAACGCATATGAGGATGCGGACAATGGCAACCGTTCATCGGTTCATTGGGACATGGTGCTCATTCAGAGGCCGGAATACGGCGGCGGCGAAATTTATTTCGACGGCGAGCTCATCCGCAAGGACGGACGTTTTGTCGTACCGGATTTGGAGAAATTGAATCCGGAGAATTTGAAATAAAGCCGAGCGCTGACGTAGGGGAATGATGGCTTCATGGAAGACTCGAATGAATCGAATCGTTCAAATCGATCTCACGAGAAAGAAAGCTTACAAACAGCAGCGGTTCGCTTGCTGGAAACGGCGGCGGTCACGTTCGCCGGGGGGCTTCTGTTCTCGCTGATGCACGTCCCGCTGAGTTGGATGCTGGGACCGTTAACGGCTACCTTGCTGTGGCAGGGCTTGACCAAAAGACAGCTTGCATGGCCGGTAACGCTTCGCAACGGAGGCCTGCTGCTGCTGGGTTACGGGATGGGGCTGTCGTTCACGATGGAAAGCGCGCGCCAAATCGTCGGCCAGCTGCCGTCGATGCTCGCGTCGACCGTGCTGACGGTTGGCTTCAGCTTGCTGATGTCGGTGTGGATTGCCCGCGCTGCGAGGATTACGCCGCAGAGCAGCTTGCTCGGCAGCATACCGGGCGGGCTTTCGCAGATGGTCGTGCTGGGAGAGGAGTTTCCCGAAGCGGATGGAACGATCGTCACGTTCATGCAGACGATCCGGCTTCTCACGGTCGTTTTCATCGTCCCGTTCCTGGCGGTGCACGGCTTGAGCGGCGGTGAGGCTGCGGCGATGCCTACAGCTTCCGTGGCTGACTCAACCGGGTCGGGCTTCGCCGGGGGCGGAGCGTTCATGGCCGTGGTTGCGGCCTTTGCGGCGCTGGTCTCCGGGTTGGCCGCCGTCCGGCTGCGAATGCCGACGCCCTGGTTTCTCGGCCCTGTCATCGCTTCGGCGCTCATGATGATTGCGGATTGGGCGCCGCCGCATCCGCCTTCCGTGCTTGTGCTCGCCGCACAATGGAGTCTCGGGATTTATCTCGGACTCGGTATTCGCTTTAGCGCCTTGGCCGGTTGGCGAAGGCTGCTGCCTTACTCGCTGGCGGGCGGGCTCGCGATCGTCGCGTTCTGCCTGGTGCTGGCTTACATCTTCAGTCTCCTTCATCCGATCAGCATGGCTACAGCGTTCTTGAGCTTATCGCCCGGAGGCATGACGGAGATGGGCGTAACCGCCTCGGTTGTCCATGCGGACGTGTCGATGGTGGTGGCGTACCAGATGTTTCGCATCTTGTTTATTCTGTTTATTGTCCCTTATGCGCTGCGCCGTTTATTTCGCGTTCCGAAAGGAACGGGTGTAGAAGGATAGCGCGTACGAGAAACGGCCTTCCCGCGGGTTAACCGTACGGGAAGGCCGTTTGAATTTTATTGCATATGGACCGCGGATAAGCAGCTTCATTAAACGTTGAGTAAAAGCAAAATGATCGAGCTTAACCCGAAGCACATGTTGACCAGGCAGAGAAACAGGACGACTTGTTTCGGATTCAGTCCGCTGCGCAGCAACCGGTAATGCGCCTGGCTTGCATCCGCCTGATAGATCGGCTTGCGTTCGCGAAGCCGCTTCAGGACGACGAAGATGTTGTCGAAGATCGGCACGCCAAGCGCAAGAATCGGGATGAGCAGCGACAGCACCGTCGCTTGCTTGAATGCGCCGTCCAGCGCCACGACCGCGAGCAGAAATCCGAACAGCGTCGCACCCGCATCACCCATGAACACCTTCGCAGGCGGTTTGTTGTACCGCAGGTACGCAACCGCGGCGCCGACGAGAATGATAGCCATCATCGCGGAGTCCGACTGGCCTTTGGCCAAGGCGACGACGAACAGCGTGACGGCGGAGATGGCGGACAACCCGCCGGCCAATCCGTCCATGCCGTCCGAGAAGTTAATGACCGTAGTGACGCCGAATATCCAGGTAACCGTTAAGAAAAATTGCAAATAAACCGGCAGTAAAATATCCTCGCCGCCGAACGGGTTGTTGAAACCGTAGAAGACGACGCCGGATTTGTACACAATGATCGCGGCGGCGAGCTGTACGATCAGCTTCGGCCAAGCGGCAAGTTCTTTGCCGTGCGTTTTGTACCAGTCGTCAACGAGCCCGATGCAGACGATGAGCAGCGAACCGATGAGCAGCGATACGGTGCGGCTGCCTTGGAACGTGATAAACGTCATGTACGCGCAGACGAACCCGGCGAAGATCGCGATACCGGCGGTTAACGGAATCGGATCGCGATGAATTTTACGTTCGACATCGGGCTTGGGCTTGTCCACGAAATCGATGCGGAACGCCCATCTGCGAAGCGGTGGAATGAGCAGCAGTACGACGAGAAACGATACGAGAAAGGCGGCGAAGTATGCGATAATCGGTCCCTCCAATATTCGGCATGATTCGTGGAAATCTTTAGAAATTATAACATACAGGAGCGGGATGAATCCATCCATGACGGAATTATCAGGCAGTCGTCAGTCTCGGGATCATAAAGATGGCAAACTTTGCAAAAACAATTGACAATTACTTCATGCTGTCCTAAACTAACTTTAAAGTTATATAACTTTAAAGTTAGTTTTGTGGTGTTCGAATTCACACAAATTAGGACGGAAGCGAGGTTATATGACATGGTTGAATTTCTGGATTCCTTTATCAGCATCAACTCGGTAATTTGGTTATTTCTTGTTGCCTTTATGCTTCATGACTTTGAGGAGATCATCCGGATCGAGCCCTGGTTTCGGAGGCATCAACCAAGCATTTACCGGAAGGTGCCGAGGCGGTTCAGAAACACGCTCGATTCATTCTCACGAATGACGGCGCCGCAGTTTTCCGTTGCCGTTTGCCTTGAATTTGTAGTGTTTGTTCCGTGTACGTTTATGGCGGCTGAACATGGCAGTTACTTGCTGTTCCTGGGTTTCAATGCGGTTATGCTGCTTCATGTTTTTATGCATATCGGTCAGGCCGTATTCGTAAGAATGCTGGTGCCGGGAGTGGTTACGAGTGTCCTCATCATCCTTCCTTATACGATTTATGTTTTTTACAGGCTGCTAAGTGAGAAACTGATAACGTTGACCGATATAGGACTGAGTCTTCCGTTAGGATTACTGCTGATTCCCATTTTGTTACTGGGTCATAAGGCGGGCGAGAAACTGGTTCCAAATGGTTGAGAAATGTGTGAACGACGGAGAACGGTGATATCCATGTCCAATCAAAGGGTAAAATGTCGGTGCGACGCTGCATCGATTTTTATTTGCCAAAATGATTTTTATAAATTAAAGGAATTTACATAAAGACGTCAAATTTAATTATGTAAAAAATACTATCATTCAAAAAACATAATAAATAGTTTCGGGAGTGAATGAAATGAACGAGTTGACTAAGCGTGAACGGCTGAAGCAGAAGATCGAATCTCATCTTCGTGATCTCGCAAGGCAGCTCGTCAAGTTCGACACCTTGGAAGAGACGCTTCACTATTTAATGGACTCTTTTTGGATGGATTTTACTTCCGACTTTGTCGCCATTTTATTGAAAGAAGGGGATCAGCTCATTCCTAAGGTGTGGAGGGGAGAAACCCTTCAAGTCAAGCATACCCTTCATCTGACTGTCGATCCTTATTCCAGGCTTCTTCAAGACGCGCTTTGGTGGCCGAACGAGAGTGGAATGAGCGATAGCGATTTCAGAAAAGCGTTGGAGAACGAGAAGCTCTCGACTTGGTTTACCGTTCCTTTGAAGGAAAGAGAGAAGACATTCGGTATTTGCATCATCGGATTTCGCAATTTTGTCCCTCTCATTGTCGAAGCGGAAAACTATTTCGTGGAATTTGGCCGGGATGTCGCTGTAGCTATGGAGTTAGCCCGGGATAAAGAACGCCAGAAGCGAAAAATCAAAGGCATGGAGTGGTTGAGGGAAAATATTTTCCCCGGTACGTCAATCGAACATATGGTGGAAAAAATGGTCGACCGTGCTGGGAAAGGAACGATGGCAGCGGCAGCAAGCATTTTTTTGTATGACGAAAAAAACAATTGTTTAATTTATCAGCCCCCGTCTTATGGGACATTCGTATCCCCCGATAACATGGTGATCGATAACGAAAGCAATCTATCGCGATTGTTTCCGTATTTCGGGAAGGCCGGGGGCGAACAATTAACGGTGCCCTTGGTCGTTAATTTGAAAACGATCGGTATTCTTCATGTCTCGGGAAAGCAAGATGGAGTGTTTACCGAAGATGATTTGGAGCTGCTTGAGTTTTTATCGACGCATGTCTCTATGCAGATAGAGAACGCCCGATTAGTTCAGAACGAACAAGAGCGCAGATTAAGACTGCAGAACATCATGATCCATCAACAGGAACTTGTAAAAAAGACCATCGAGGAGGAGAGTCTATACGAGATCACCAGAACCGTCAGCTCCATTTTCGGTTATTCGGTTTTTCTATTCGATCGGCTTCTGCGGCTGCTGTCTCATCATGCTATGAAGGAAGAACAGCTATCGCTGCCCAATTTGCTGCATCTCGTTAAAGAGCATGAACAGCAAATCCGGCAGATTAAATCCGATGAATTATGGCTTCAGCTGGACGAAGGGCCATGTTATGTGTGCATCTGGCCGATTATTGGAGGCGGCAGGCAGTTAGGTTATTTAGCGGTGTTCTCAGACCGCAAGTACTGGGACGATGTTCTTCGACTAACCGTCAATAACGCGCTCAATGTGTATGCCATCGAGTTTATTAAGCAAAAACTGGTGATGGATACGCGAGAACAGGTGAAGGAAAGTTTCATGAATCAGCTTTTTTCCGAAAAAATCGAGGATCCGGAGAAAGTCGTACAGTATACCACCTTTATCAACTGGAACGTCTATGATTCTCATCGGGTGGCGTATTTGTCAGTGAAGCTTGATATGGAAGTGGAGCGGGAAAGCGATCTCATTGGAGTGGAGGAGAAGAAATCAAGATTGTGGGATATTATGAAAATGGCGCTCTCGAATCAAGATCAAGGGGTAATCTTGACGAGAAAAGGCGATGAGTTTATCCTCATCAGCCGCGTGACAAACGAGCAGACAAATGCCAAAGCTTATTGGCAGTCGATGTATCAGCAGGTACAAAAAATCGCCAAAGCTGAAATGCCATCTTGTCATGTTTATTTGGGTGTTGGCGGACGTACCGAACGGATGGAAGATTACTATTTTGCGTACAAACAAGCCGTTCAAACCGCGAACCTGATTCGCCTTCGTTACCCGGAAGCGGGATTCGCCATTTTTGAAGAGTTCGAGTCTTACTCTCTTCTTCATCAATTAACCGATCACAAAATTTCAACGATTTTTGTGCAAAAAAAGCTGGCACCGCTGCTGCGTTATACGGAGGGAAGCGGAGCTGATCTGTTTCAAACCCTCCGGATCTATTTATCAAACAACGGAAGTATGAGAGAGACCTCCGAGGCGTTATATATTCATCGGAGCACGCTGCAATACCGTTTGGATAAAATCAGGGAAATTTTGCAAATCGATATTGAGCAAGCCGAGCAGCGGTTCAGCCTGCTGATGGCCTATAAATTATACGATCTGCTGGACCTGTCTCCTCCGCAAATCTGCTGAATGTTCCGTTGCAGATTCCTGCAATCCGCCGATTATAGAAGCTGGAAAAATGCTTTATCATGAATTTAAGTAAGCGGTTACATCTTAGATCGCGTCATGGATTATTTCTACGATGAATTTAAGTATGTTTACCACAAATAACAGAGGATGGGATCAATCCGTTGAACGGGCAGTTGTTTCGGGAGCTCGGGTTGCTCTTTATGATTGATGCGCAGAAAGCTATGGACATCGGACTCGCCAATCGGGTGGCGCCTTTGGAGGAACTGATGAAGGTAACGTTAGAGACCGCGAAAAAGCTTGCCGGGAAGCTGATCGTCGCCATGAGGATGATGAAAACGGCGGTCAACTCGGGCGGTCAAGCGGATCTTCAAACCGGATTGGATCTGGAAATCGCATGCTTCGGCAACGCCTATGCAAGCGATGACAGCAAAGAAGGCATGCGAGCGTTTATAGAAAAACGAAAGCCGCAATTTTCAGGATGTTAGGAGGGCGTAACATGGGAAACCGTCATGTTTTCTTGATCGAAGGCGCGCGCACCGCGTTCGGTGAGTTTGGAGGATCATTCAAAGAGGTATCCGCCATCGAATTAGCGACTGCCAGCGCCATAAAAGCGTTGGAAAAAGCGAATGTGACGGCGGAAGAAGTGGATCAGGTCGTCATTGGCAACGTGATCCAGTCCAGTGCAGATGCCATCTATATGGGCCGCCATGTCGGATTGAAATCAGGCGTTCCGAAACACGTACCCGGATTAACGGTGAACAGGCTTTGCGGTTCCGGACTTCAATCGATTGTGAATGCATCTCAATCGATTATGCTGGGAGAATCCGACCTGGCGCTTGCAGGCGGCGCGGAAAATATGAGCCAAGTACCTCATGTGATTCGTGGAGCAAGATGGGGAATCCCCCTCGGCAAAGCGCCGATGGAAGATTACTTGTGGGAGGCGCTGTACGATCCTTACGGGGATTGCACAATGGCCATAACCGCCGAAAATCTGGCCTCGCAATACGGGATCACAAGGGAACAGGTCGATGCGTTTGCCGTCAGAAGCCATGACAGAGCCCAGGCGGCCATAGATAATGGCCGCTTTGCCGAAGAAATCGTCCCCTATACGATTCTAGGAAGAAAGGAAAGTGTAGTTGTGGACCGTGATGAACATCCCCGTCCGACTACCCTGGAGACGCTGGCGAAGCTGCCTGCCCGCTTCACGAAAGACGGGGTAGTGACGGCAGGCAACGCCAGTGGAATCAACGACGGCGCGGCAGTAACGGTGGTGGCTTTGGAAGAATATGTGAAGCGGCGGAACCTGAAACCGCTTGCGCGGTTAGTTTCCTGGGGCATTGTCGGTGTAGAACCGAAGATTATGGGTATCGGACCGGTCATGGCGATCCGGCATGCGCTCCATAAAGCGGGAATGACGATCAAAGACTTGGACCTGATTGAAATTAACGAGGCATTCGCCGCTCAATATCTCGCTTGTCAGAAAGAGCTCGACTTCGATCCGGAGATCGGCAACGTCAATGGCGGGGCGGTCGCATTGGGCCATCCGTTAGGCGCTAGCGGCGCTAGAATTACATTGTCGCTTCTATACGAATTGCGGCGCCGCAACAAAAAATATGGCGTTTCTTCTTTATGCATCGGCGGAGGTCAAGGGATTGCAGCCATTTGGGAGCGGCTGTAATCCCCCCTTTTCCATAGAACGAATGAACATCAGTCACGGTTCTCGGTTGAATTGAAAGTGCTTATATTGTTTGTTGCGGTTGGTTGATACCAGAGCATAGGGGGAAGTTCCCATGTATAAATATGAGTATGACTTATCGGTTGCGCAAGTATTTGAACGGGCATATAAACGGAATCCGGCGAAAGAAGTCATTTTCGACCGGACGCGAAGAATGACATACGAGGAGCTTTGGAACGAGTCGAGATATGTGGCCGCCGCTCTTCGTGATCTGAACGTCGGGAAGGGCGACAAGTTAGCTGTCTGTTTGCCCAATTGGCACGAGTTTGTGGTCGTCTATCTTGCTGCGGCGTTTCTGGGTGCAGTCATCGTTCCTTGTAACACCAGGTACCAGCAGCATGAAGTAGAATATATACTGACGAACTCCGGCGCGAAGATTGCCTTTTGTACGAAAGAATTCAGCGGTGTTCCTCACGCTGATCAGTTTACACAAGCGAAAAATATGGTTAACAGTCTGAACCAGATCGTATCGGTACGCTTCGAACAGGAAGGGCTCATATCCTATCAACGATTGATAGAAAGAGGCAAAAACTCCTTGTTCGTACCCGAAGACATTCAACCCAAAGACGATGTCTTTGCTATTTTGTATACGTCTGGAACGACGGGGAGACCGAAAGGAGCGATGCTGACACACTCCAATATCGCTCACACCGGTACAATTTCGGCGGAAGCCATGAAATGTGCGCCGGAGGATGTTTTTCTTATTGCGGTCCCGGTTTTTCATGTTTTCGGAATTACGCCGAGTATTCTAAGCACGTTCGCTTGTGCGGGGAGCATGGTGCTCGTAGATCAGTATAAAGCCAAGGATGTGCTCGAACTGATCCAGCAAGAGCGGGTGACGGTGCATAACGGCGTACCGACGATGTTTATTTTAGAGTTGAATCACCCGGATTTTGCTTCCTTTGACCTTTCTTCCTTGCGAACGGGCATTATCGCTGCGGCTCCATGTCCGGTGGAAGTCGTCAAACGGATTCGCTCGGAAATGGGATGCAATATTGTAGTCGCATACGGATTGACCGAAACTTCGCCGACTTTAACGATTACCGATTTTAATGACGACGATATGATTCGATCCGAGACCGTCGGCAAGGTGCTGCCTGGTGCGGAGGTCAAAATTGTAGACCCCCGCAGGGTACCGGTCGGTCCGGGAGTAGTTGGAGAACTGGCTTGCAGAGGTTTTGGCGTGATGAAAGGTTATTACAACATGCCTGAGGCCACTCAAGCGGCAATCCATCAAGAAGGGTGGTTTTACTCAGGTGATCTGGCAACCATGGACGAACAGGGTTATATCCGGATTGTCGGGAGAATCAAAGAAATGATTATTCGCGGAGGATACAACATCTATCCGAGGGAAATCGAAGAAATTTTATATGGCCATCCTTCCGTCATGGAGGCGGCCGTCGTCGGTCTGCCCGATACTGTGCTGGGCGAAATTTCATGCGCTGCCATTCGTGTCAGAAGCGGAGAGCAGCTGCAAACGGAAGAGATTAAAAATTACATCAAATCGAAAGTTGCCGATTACAAGGTTCCCGACAAGTTCGTTTTTGTCGATGCGCTTCCTATGACGGCTAGCGGGAAAATCAAAAAAATCGATCTTCAACAACAACTAAAAACGGAATTGGAGGATCAACTGCGGTGAAAATGAGAACGATGAAACGGCACGATACACCCCTTGCCGGGTAGCCTCCTGATATTTTAAGTACCTCGTCCTTTGGGCCGGCAAGCTTAGGACAACACTTACGACTCCAAGAGGCCTTTTTCATGTTCAAATCGTATTTTTCTTCCTTACAGGTATGCTGACCGTTGCTATAATGATACAATCTGAAGGACGAACTAATAAAAACGCCTGAGGTGTTTCAGTGAGCGTACCTGCCATTTATAAAAGCGAAGAAGGAAAGAAAAAAATCTTAAACGATTATGAGTCGTACCTGAAGCGATTTCATGTTGAATTTGAAAGAGTGTTCGTAGACACGCGCTTTGGTCGAACGCATACCTTAGTGACAGGGCCTGTTGACGGAAAACCCGTCTTTATCTTTCAGGGCGGCAATTGCATTAACCCGATGACGTTATCCTGGTTTTCATCCTTGTTTGGGGAGTATCGGATTTACGCTCCAGACACAATCGGGCATCCGGGCTACAGTGCGGAAACAAGAATGTCAGCTAAAGATGACAGTTTTGCATTATGGGTTTCCGATTTAATGGAGCATTTTGGAGTTGACAAAAGTGCATTTATCGGACCTTCTTATGGCGCGGGCATCATACTAAGAATAGCAGCGTTTCTGCCGGAGAAAATTGCATGCTCGGTCTTGGTCGCTCCGTCTGGATTGAAGTTAGGCTCCAAAATGAAAATGATACAGAAAATCTTAATTCCCATGATAGGGTTTACTATCAGCTCATCGCAAAAGCAATTGCAAAAAATAGCGGATACGATGTCTTTCAACAGCATGAAGGAAATAGATAAAAACATAATCGGCGACATTTTTACACATGTAAAATTAGAACAAGGCATGCCGAAAATAACCGAAAAAAGAGAGCTTGTGAATTACTCCTCTCCTACTATGGTGCTAGCAGGTACAAAGGATATATTCTTCCCAAGTGAAAAGGTGATCGCGGCCGCAGAAGCGATCATACCCAACTTAGCGGCAGCAACCGTCTATGAAATGGGCCATTTCCCGTCGGAACCATTTCTGCAAAAAATAAATAGCGATATCAAGCAGTTCTTAACGGTCTACTATTAAAGCCATAATTAAACGAGCTGTCTAATTCCCTCCAACCGACGTCGAATCAATGGCTGTTGTAATGGCAGTTGCATGGGAACGCATTCCGGCGTATAAACAGACACCTCCGAAGCATCATAAAATGCTCCGGGGTGTCTTTTTGTGATTTGTGGTTTGACATTCGCTTACGCATCCGTGCTTTCCTCTCCAAAGTCGTCATGTTTGTCCTGATCATGGTTGTTCCGCGAGTATGCGTATAGATCATTGACAAAATTTGAAAGATGTGATAAAACTAACTGATTAGTTATGTGAATTCATAGTTAGTTTTTCTGTTCAAATGTTAACTTATCGTTCAGTAATTGAAGAGGTGCCTATATGGAAAGGAATCGAACGAAAAAAGGGGAGTTAAGCCGCATTCGATTATTGGAGGCTGCGACTCAACAATTTGCTCTGAACGGGTACTTTACTACAAAAATAAGCGACATCGTAAAAGCTGCGGGACTCACGCAAGCCGCATTTTATTTGTATTTCCCGAGCAAGGATGCGATTTTTTCCGAACTGGTCAATGAATATCGAATGCGCTTAAAGGTTCTGGCCAATGCAGGGAGACTGGTAACACCACTGCCAAGCTCTGACGTTCCAGAGCAAGTAAAGGAAAATTTAAAAAATTTGTTCTTATTTCTTAATGCTTCCCCTGAGCTGACCAAAATTGCACTTTATGATTCGCCTGATAGCGAACAAATCAAAAAAGAAATGAGGGACATGATCATTCATAACTTACGCAGCAACCAGGAAGCGGGGCACGTCCGAAAAGACCTGCCGATCGAGGTGGCCGCAGAATGTATGGTTGCCATGCTCGAACGAATGGTCACCAAGATTGTGAACGAAGAAACAAATCCGGTTTCCCTTGCAAATGACATTACTGACGTCATACTTTATGGAATTTTATCGCATCGAAAAGATGATGATCATGCCAAAGAATGCATGTAGAGAAAAGACGAAAAGAGGGTTGTAGATGCGAATTAAAGTCGAATTGTCTATTGGTGGTCAAATAGCAAAGGTAGATGAACTCGTGCTCGAGGAAAACAAGCTTGGCGAGCTCATGGACGAAGAGGTCGAACAAGCGATCGAAATGAATATCCGCAACTGGGTGGACAAGATGATCAGCATTCATTGGGAAGTCGTAGAGAAAGACGAAACGCAATAACAGGACTGAACGGTGCGAGACACCGCACGTAACTTTTCAGTTGAATTTTCGTCTAAATAGGGAAAGGAGGTGAGTGGTATGACCAAATGGTTCATCTTGCTGCTGGCCACAGCCATGGCCGTCCTGTCCGGACCGCAGCTCTCTCACGCAGAGCAGGAGCTCGCCGCGCCAAGCGTTATGCCTTATGTAACCTTGCTTGACGACTTTACGCTGTATGCAAGCAGCGAGACAAGACCGGATGAGGCCATCGGCGCGCTGAGTGCCCTCCAATCGGTACATCTAGCCCCGATCGAAAGCAGCAGGCTGCTTGACATCACACGTATGGATAAGGTGCGGGTTGAGACGTGGCTTGGCGAAGCATGGATTAACTTGAAGGAAGGCTCCTACAAGTACGGCAAGCTGGAGCTTCAGGAGCAGACGCTGACTTTACTTGAACAGGAGACCCCAATATATGAATCACCGATGAAAATGACAGCGTATGGACTTTCTCCGCAACAGGTTCAGGCGGTTGCTTCCATCAGCGTGTGCGATCCTTACACCCCCTGCTATACGAACGCGAACGATAAGTGGTATTTGATCCAGACCTCCTGGCTTGGAAACAAATGGATTCGTCCGTATCATTTTGCCGAGAAATACAAAGGGGATCCGGTCGAAGGCATGATCGCGATTGCTCAGGAGAGCGAGGTGTACCTATTTCCCTTCGATAATCCGATGACTGACGAGCCAAAGCTGCCTCCTCAGGTGGTGAAGCCTGTCGCGAAGTATATTCAGCAGACGCGCATGGTTCCTCCAAGCGTCTGGTACCAGATCGATACCCCGAAAGGACTGAGATGGATCCACCTTGACTCTTATGGGTACGGATTTGAGGGTGTAGAAAGCGTCGACCTTAAGCTGGACATTCCCGTCCCATTCTACTATTACAGGTCACCCTTCGACTACTACGCGGAGCCATCGGAGCAGCAGCAGCCGCAAGCCGTTCATGCGATTGGCCGAAGAGACGGCTGGTACTTCGTGCTAGCGGACGATTCAGGCAAGTGGATCAACCCGGCCAAGGAAATCGCCTCGCAGTTGACAGGGGATTTTGAGAACGATGCCAAGCTCGGAGTGAAGCAGAGTAATGCCCGCCTCGACCTGACCGAATCATCGATTGCACTCGATACGCCTTATGTAGACAGTTCGTTGCTGAACAACGCGCTAACCTTCACACCGCAAACCATTACCGCTTCACGCGTATGGACGTCCCCTAACGGGGAGTCCTGGTATTACATCCATACGTGGCAGGGCCCTAAATGGGTACGGCCCTGAGCAGGCGTAATCCCCGTGCGCGGACACTTCATATTTCTCATGAAATGCATGTTTTACGCAAGTATTCCAGTTGGATCATGATCACACAACTATGTAGTGATGTCCGCCAAAGAAGCTGGTTAAATACCGTGAGGGCTGCCACATGGCAGTCCTTTGCTGCGCTAACGGACAGACCTCAGCCTCATTATAGCGCTTTCTATTCAATTGAAAATTCAAAAACCGGTTGACAACAAACAACTAAGATATTAGTATATCAGATATAAGGAGGTGATGTGGCCTCACTATAGGAAAATACCAAAAGGAAAGCAGGTGTTATCAAAGCAGAGCATTAATCGATACCCGCGTTCAGCAGAAAAAAGCGGTTGCATAGAAAAGGAAATTATGGTATTCTATTACTAAGATACTAGTATACCAAAAATGAGGTGAACCATGGGAGAGAAGGTCGGCATGTGGTCACAATTAGCGGGTGTCCCTTTAAAACAGGACTATATCAATGTAAAAGGAATTAGAACGCGCATATTGGAAGCAGGAGAAGGAGATCCTCTCATCTTCGTTCACGGTACGGGTGGACATCTTGAAGCATATGCCAGGAACATAGGGAGACTGTCGGAAGACTTCAGGGTAATCGCTTACGATATGGTTGGACACGGATATAGTGACAAACCTGATAGACCGTACACCATCGATTATTTGAGTGATCATCTGGTTGGTCTGGCGGAGGCTTTGGGATTGCAGAAATTCAATCTATCCGGGGAGTCATTGGGAGGATGGGTCGCGGCTTGGACAGCCGCTCATTACCCGGATCTGGTCGATAAAGTGATTCTAAACACTCCCGGTAATATTACCAATAAGCCGGAAGTCATGAAGAAAGTAAAAGATTCCACAATTAGCGCTGTAGTGGAAGCGACTTATGAAAATGTAAGATCGCGGTTGGAGTGGTTGTTTCTTGATAAGAGTTTTGTGACGGATGAACTGGTGAACATTCGTTATCAGATATATACCCAACGGGAGTTTAAAAGGGCAGTCTACAATATTGTGTGTCTACAGGATTGGGAAGTCAGGAAAGATTATGCCTGGGGGCCTGAATGGTGCGGAAAGATCAAGTGTCCAACTTTGCTGTTATGGACAGATAACGATCCCACAGGGACGGTTGATGAAGCATTCATATTAAAGTCATGGATACCTAGCAGCCAGTTATATGTAATCAGCGAAGCCGGCCACTGGCCGCAATGGGAGAAGCCTGGAGAGTTCAATGACGTACATCACAGATTTCTTAAGGAAGGAAGATTGTAAACATGGGGGCAAGAAGAGGAACGGACTATATACAAAGGTTGAAGGACAATCCTCCGGAAACTTGGATCGGCAATGAACAAGTAAAGGATCCAACAACCCATCCGCTTGTAGCGCCGGCTGTAAAATCGATAGCACGACTGTATGATTCACAATGGGAAAAGGATAAGCGTTCTTATATGTTGTCGAAATCACCTAAAACGGGCGACCTAATCGGTACCTCTTTTCTTGTTCCGAAGTCGAAGGAAGATCTGGTCCGCCGCCGGTTGATGCATAAAGATTGGGCGGAAGAAACGTTTGGGATGATGGGGCGCTCCACTGATTTTATGAGCGCCATGCTGACAGCATGGTATATCCATGCGGATTTCTTTGGCCCTTACGCGGATAATGCCCGGAATTATTTTGAATATGTACGGGAAAATGATTTGTATTTAACCCATGTGCTGATAGATCCTCAGGTAGATCGCGGTAAGGCGCCGTCTGAACAGCCGGATGAATTCACATATCTGGGAGTCGTAAGAGAAACGGATGCCGGTATTATTGTTCGCGGGGCCAAAATGCTGGCTACCGCAGGCCCATATGCGGATGAGATGCTTGTGTGGCCGTTCCATTTGCGAAAACCAACCGAAAAAGATTACAAATATGCAATTTCCTTCGCGCTTCCTCTAAACACCCCCGGCGTACGATTAATTGCCCGAGAGTCTTTCGTCCGCCAATCCGTATTTGACCATCCGTTGGCTTCGCGGTTTGATGAACTGGATAGTGTAGTTGTATTTGATGATGTGCTGGTTCCATGGGAGCGAGTGTTCATCTATCAGGATGTTGAACGTGTAAACACGATTTGGAAACTAAATTCAAACGCATTTACGGGGCATCAATCCGCTATCCGTTTGCAAGCTAAGCTGCAGTTCCTGGCTGGACTCGTCATGAGAGCGACCGAAATGGTGAATACCAATCAATTTCCTCATGTTCAGGATATGATAGGTGAAATAACCACCTATATTGAATTAATTAGAGCAGCGGTACATTCTTCAGAAGCTACCAGCGAACAAAGTCCTGACGGCATCTATTTACCGAATGTTACTCCTTTGTATGCGATTCGAAATTCGGGTAACCGTTGGTACCCCCGCGTCAGGGAGATCATTCAGTTTGTGGTCGCAGGCGGGTTGATGTATCAACCGGCAAGTGTGGATGTGTTTAATAGTCCGATTGCAAGTGATGTCCGCAAGTATTATCGGGGAGCCGAAGTGACAGCCGAAGAGAAAGTGAAGCTGTTCAAAGCCGCTGCGGAGATTGCTGTTTCAGACTTTGGATCTCGCCATGAATTATATGAGCGCTTCTATGCAGGGGATCCGATGTTCCTGCGTATTCAAACACAATATTCCGGTTATGACAAACGGGAACCTTTGGCTCTGGTAGACAAAATGCTTGCATCGTATGGGATTGAAAATAACAGCAAATTATAGGTGGGATATGCATATGGATTTAAAAGGAAAGAAAGCGTTGGTCACAGCTTCAAGCTCAGGTATTGGTAGAGGGATTGCGGAACGGCTTGCAAAAGAGGGAGCTACCGTATTTTTAAGCGGTATTGAAAGGGATCTGCTTCCACAAACAGCACAGGAAATTCACAGGGAAACAGGTTCGCAAGTGTTTTACCAACCCTCCGATTTCACAAATCCGGCTTCGGTAGATGAATTGGCGAGCGCAGCAATTGCCGAAATGGGCGGCATTGACATCCTTGTCTACAATACCGGAGGCCCAAAACCGGGCAGCTTTCTCAACTTGAGCAGTTCCGATTGGGATTTCTCTTATCGTCTAATTCTGGATGCTGCAATTCGTCTGACAAGAGCGGTGTTGCCTGGCATGCAGGAAAATCAGTGGGGACGTTTAATATATATGACATCATCCTCTGTGATTCGTCCGCTGCCTAACCTTCACTTGTCCAATGTAATGCGGGCTGGTGTTAAAGCGCTTTCAGAATCGCTCGCTTGCGAAGTAGGGCCTTACGGCGTGACAACTAATGTGATTGCGCCAGCTCATATCGATACGGATCGCATCCGGCAAATCGCTGATTACAGAGCGAAACAAGCAGGGATACCTCTAGAAGAGGTTCTTAGGCAAGACCAGGAGAGCATTCCTGTCGGACGGTTCGGCAAGCCGGATGATGTGGCCTCCCTCGTAGCATTTCTTGCTTCGGAGCACGCTTCCTTCATAACAGGTCAAACCCATGTTATTGACGGGGGGTTCACCATTGTAAGTCCACTCTGAACTGGGGAGGTAAAGAAATGCATCATGGGAACAAACCGACAAGCGAACAAAAACTGAATTCTTTCTTTGCCAATTTAAAAAAGTTGAAACAGCGTGACCATCAAGAAATTTCTTCCGATGGTCTGGTCGTGCACTCCGAAGACGCAATTTGGCTTGATAGCCAAGCAACAGGGAACCCAAGTGAAATTGGAATTTTAGTAGATATTCCTGCCAAATCGTTGGAATTTTATTTGCAAAAAATACCGGCAAACAGCAGTTCAGATCTGCAGCGTCATGTTCATGAATCGGTCCATTATGTAATCGAAGGGGAAGGCTATTCGGAAATCGGCGATCAGGTTGTAACGTGGTCAAAGGGAGATTTTGTTTATACTCCTCCATGGATTTGGCATCGACACTACAATCCGCATTCTGCTGAAGTACAAATGCTGTTGGTTGAAAACTCCAGAGCCTTGGACGCACTTGACGCTAATCGCCGGGAAAGTCTAGGGATGGTTAGTTTTGAACAATATTTTAAAAATAATAGCGTGAAAAATTAAGGAGGTATAGGAAATGGGGATTTTTAAATTTGCCAACGGAACAATTAATGTCATCGATTTAGCAAAATCAATTGAATTCTACCGCGATATTATCGGATTGCATGAAATTGCAAGAGAGAAAGATACGGTTTATTTCGGCTGTGGGGCTGATCATAACTATGACCTAGCCATTAAACAAGGTGGAACAGGTTTAGACCTTTTTGCACTGCAGGTAGTGAACGAAGAGGATCTCAGCTATTTTGAGAAAAAACTGTCATCACTGGGCGTACCCAGTCAACGTTTGACGGATCCGGAACCAGGGAAAAAGGCAGCGCTGCGGTTTGCGGCCCCCTCGAATCACCAAATGGAACTGGTACTTCTGGATCACCGGCCCAAATACATTCATCCTGTAGTGGGCAATAAAGGAAGCAGAGGTCTTGGTTTGCTGGATGCCGATCATATCACGGTACATACCAAGGACGTCAACGGATTTGTGCAATTTTTGAAAGATGCTCTTGATTTTAGCGTCTCCGATGTGTTCGAGCCGGCGCCCGGCATATGGGGAGCAGCGTGGACGCATGCTTCCGATTACCATCATGACGTGGCTGCGATAGGCACTCCGGAACATACGACCCTGCATCATTACGCATTTCAGGTAAACGGTTTAGAGGATATGAAGCGGGCCGCAGATTTGCTCGCGCAGGCCGGTTATAAAATTGAAGTTGGTCCGGGAAGACATTCGGTAGGCGGCAATCTGTATACGTATTTTATGGATCCGAGCGGAAACCGAATGGAGCTGTCTGCTGAAATGCCAAGAGCGGATCACGCTATTTCCCATAGAGTGTGGGAGGATTTCCCGACCGCATTCAGTTCATGGGGGGCATTTCCAGTCGAATCATTCGGTAAGGGGTCTTGAGGCATTTAATTGAAATTCATGGAGAAACAAAACCGCAGTGTACTTGGACTCAAATCTGTAATCGCTTTCATTTTGATCGATTGGATTGGCCTAACATCGGTTTGGTGCTTGAAAGAAACGGTAATGTTACCGGTACGGCTGCTGGTGCAGCCGTGCTGGGACACCCGGCCCGTGCGGATGCTTGGTTAGCCAATAAATGGTCGGAATATTTGATTATAGAAGATCAATTCGCCAAAATTATAATTGCCCATGTGGCGTGAAGGAGACAGTAGGATGATTTTACGACTGGGACACACGGAACTTTTCGTTACCGATTTGGAAAAGGCCAGGGAATTTTATGTTGATGTATTGGGCTTTCGCGAACATGATTCTGACAAGCAGCATATATACTTGCGGGGGGTAGACGAGTTCGATACCCATACGCTTACGCTTACGAAAAATAGCTACAGTGGACTAGGTCATTTCGCTCTGCGGGTTTCGGATCCTGAAGATTTGGAACGATTGGCTTACCATCACAAAAAATTGGGAATTCCGTATACGAGGGTACCCGATGGTGCCGAGCCCGGGCAAGGTGCTTCATTGCGAATCGTGGAACCGAACGGACATCCGATTGAATTTTACCACGACATGCAACAAATTGATATATTTGACGAAACCGGGCGGTTAAAAAGATTGCCGATGCGTTTTACTCATACGGATAAAGGAATTCCACCGCTGCGGATCGATCATGTCAATTTGCGTGTAGCCAGTGTTGACAAGGCATTAAATTACTGGAGAGACGAATTGAATTTTAGTGTTTCTGAATATGTGGAGCGGGACGGAGAAACTTTCGCAGCGTGGACCCGGCGTTTCCCTGGTACGCACGATGTCGCACTTGTGAAAGCAAGCGGAGCGGCATTGCATCATGTGGCGTACACGGTGCAGGGGCCGGCTGAAATTATTCGAACCGCCGATCTGCTGGCTGATGCCGGCTATCAAGATTCGATTGAATACGGACCGGGACGACACGGTTTGAGCAATGCGTTCTTCTTGTACATCCGCGATCCGGATGGGAATAGAATGGAAATTTATACCGGGGATTATTTACGGGATCTAGATATGCCGCCTGTAAAATGGACCTGGGAGGATTACAGCACCAGAGGAAGACTTTGGTGGGGAGCCGCTCATCCTGAACGATTCCAGGAAACAAGACCGGTCAACCAGAATTGGCTGTAACAGGCAGCAGGCTGCTGAGATATCCGTTCATTTCACTCTTACGTTTTCCTTGCTGAAAATTAAGACGTTAGGAGGGTTCGGCGCTGGGCTTTGTGTTTCTCTTCCATTGGTTCCCGAGCGGGGTCGTGCCATAGCAGCCGGTTGGTCATATATTGACTATCTATATCCATCTATGTATAATGAAATTATTGAAGTTGTAAGCGCATACAAAATCTCCCGAAACGTTCTAATATTCTAGTATTTCAACTAACTCGCCATTGCTCAACAAACAACAAGCAACCCCAGCGCAGGAACCACCGCCAGCACGATCGCTATCTTACACTACCTTCACAGCAGTATTCTACACACTCAACCAAGCCGCACGCTAAAGTCAGCAAGCAAAGAACAGCTATCCATATCGGAATCCAAGAAAATTAATAACCGATTTAAGATTCTAGAATCTGAACTTAAGTCAAAACGTAAACCGTTGATGAAGAGAAGGGAGCGATTAACAAGTGACAATTCCAAAAAAAGTGGGCGAAGATGTTTGTTTATCGGATGGTACAAAGGTTAAAGATTTGTTGGATTTGGATGAAGGGTATATCTCATCGCGAGTCATCGGTGATCCCGAAATTCATCAGATGGAAATTGAAAAAATATTTTCCGAAATATGGATTCCTGTTGCTCATGAATCTGAAATACCGAATAAAGGCGATTATGTCTTGAGATTTATTGGAAACGAAGAGGTGATTGTTTCGCGTTCAGAGGCGGGTGTCGTCAACATTGTACTGAACGCTTGTACGCATAGAGGTTCTCCTGTATGCCGCTCGGAAATGGGAAACTCTTCCCATTTCAGATGTCCTTACCATGGATTTACGTTTAAACAGAATGGAGATCTCATCGGAGTTCCGGCCCATAAGGAGGCCTTCGGTGATGGCTTTGATAAAAGTCAGTACAGTCTGGTAAAGGCGAGGGCCGCCACCTATGCAGGGCTTATTTTTGGGACCTTTAACGAATCAGCTCCTCCTTTAGAAGAGCAGCTGGGAAGCTTGAAGTGGTACCTGGATATGATGCTGCAGCACACGAATGAGGGCATGGAAGTGATCGGAGCACCACAGCGTTGGACCGTAAAGTCGAACTGGAAGCTAGGTGCCGACAACTTTGTTGGGGATGCTTATCATACATTTATGACCCACCAGTCAGCTGTGCAATTAAAGCTTGTTCCGAGTGGGGATCCGAAGTTTGCGTTCTATGGCGTACATGTTTCTTGCGAGAATGGAAATGGTCTTGGATTGATCGGCGGTCCACCCGAATATGAGCTTCCGCCTTTCTACGGCGTTCCCCAAGATATCGTCGAAAAGATTGAACAGAAATTAACACCTGAACATCAAAAAGCGTTTAGACGACTCGCTTATATTCATGGAAACATATACCCGAACATGTCGTTTGGATATTTCTCTTGGGCAACGGAAGATGGAAAGCATCCGGGTTCCTATTTGACATTAAGACAATGGGTACCGAAAGGACCGCATGAAATGGAAGTCTTCTCTTGGGTGCTTATCGAGAAAGAAGCGCCGGATTGGTGGAAAGAGCTTGCAAGAGAGACGTATGTCCGAACATTTGGATCGAGCGGTATGCTGGAACAAGACGATACGGAAATGTGGAAAAACATTACTCGGGCCACAAAGGGATATATAGCGCAATCGAAATTAAAGTTTATTTATCGCATGGGTATTGATCGAAAGCCCGAGCAAGGCGATTGGCCAGGGCCAGGAACGGTTTATCAAGGGGATTACAGCGAGGCTAACCAATTGAACATTTGGCATCAATGGCAAAAACTGTTGACTGGCAGCAATGATTGATCATCGTTCAACACGAATTGGAAAATAACATGCAGAGGAGGAGAGTACATGCATTCTACCAGCATTAGAATCGGAAATCCTGTTTACTTCGAAATTGTGGAATTTCTACAAAATGAAGCAGAAGTACTGGACAGCGGGGACTTTCGGGAATGGTTAAACATGTTAGATCAAGAGATTCAGTACATCATGCCTGTAAGGACGAATCGCGAGCGAGTACACGGAGAAGGTTTTATTGGAAATATGTATCACTTTGAGGAGAACTTTGCTTCTCTGAGGAAAAGGGTAGAGCGGTTTGAGACGGAATTTGCTTGGGCGGAAGATCCGCCGTCTCGTACAAGAAGGTTTATCAATAATGTTCGTGTCGAGCAAACGGCTGAACATGAATTTAAAGTAAAGAGCTACCTTCTTCTAACCCGCAGCCGTGGTAACGAACCTGAATATGGCCTTATTACTTGTGTTCGTAACGACATCCTGACGCGTGCCGGGCAAGAAATTAAATTAAAAACAAGAGAAATACTGATCGATCAAACGACATTAGGGATGGACAATATAGCGGTCTTTTTCTAAATCTGATGGTTCAGCAATGATTCTGAGATTGGATATGAATCCACTGGGAGGAACCGAAGTTGACAAATCGATTAGCAAACAAAGTCGCGTTTATTACGGGGGCAGCAGGAGGTCAAGGGCGAGCGGCGGCAGTTGTTTTTGCCCGTGAAGGAGCGAAAGTGGCGGCCATCGACATGGATGCGAATGGTCTCCAGGAAACGGTCAGGCTAGTAAGCGAAGCAGGTGGTGAAGCCATCGCTATTGAATGCGATGTTACCCATGAAGAACAAGTCAAGCAAGCGATTCAAAAGACGGTGGATGCTTTTGGGAAGTTGACTACGATTTACAACAATGCAGGGATTGCTCATAAAAACTTTATGATATCGGTAGAAGACACAAGTGTGGAAGAATGGGATAAAATTCAAAATGTAAATACAAGAGGGTTGTTCTTTGTATCGAAGTATGGCATTGCTGAACTATTACGCGCAGGTGGTGGAACTATAATCAATACAGCATCCACAGCTGCCTTAATCAACAGTCCAGGCGGTCCTTCCTATTCCGCATCTAAGGGAGCCATCATTTCGTTTACGCGTCAAGTCGCTGCATCCTATGCGAGAAAAGGGATTCGCGCTAACGTCATTGCCCCGGGGTATGTAATTACAGCGATGACGAAGGCCATGGAAGAAGTTTTGCCAGAGTTAGACAAAGTGGCTTCCGAAGCAACTCCCCTTGGCAGAGGAGCACAGCCGGAAGAAATTGCGAATATTGCTCTTTTCCTGGCTTCCGACGAATCTTCGTTTGTCACAGGTTCTGTGATTGTCGCCGACGGAGGATTGACGATCGTTTAAAACCAGTTAAGGGAGTGGTTTCCATGTGGTTAGTTCAATTAGGTATAAAAAAATCGATGGATCAAATCGATCCGTCATGGTTTGAACAACATAATAACCGCAATCAACAATTACGCGAAAAAGGCGTCATAGCGGCTAACGGGCCCTTTGCCGATGGAAGCGGCGGTTGTATTGTTTACAACTGCTCAAAAGAGGAATTTGTGTCCATTATCGAATCCGACCCCTTAGTTGTCAATGGCGTTGTTGACTACGAGTACAAAGAATGGAACGCTGCGTTTTAAGCGAAATCAGTAGCGGTCTGTACTTGCGTAACTCATAGAAAGGAGGAGGAAAATGCCAGCCGAACCGCAAATTATAGTGGGTAATGAGTTTACCCAAGTGCTCATTAAGAAGGTATATACAAGAAACGGAGAGAGGTTGGAAATTACTTCGCCAAAGTTAAATCAATCGATTCTACTCGATCCGTTAGCCCTTGAAAGCTTGACCTGGCAGGAGCCTGAAGTGTTTACGGAATTTTTAGCTAAACCATTCGGTAAATAAGGCTAAATATGAACAAGTAGCCGTGTCCTTCGTAGATCTCTTTAGATCTACAGGACACGGTTTACTATTATTGACATAAAATACCTTAATTTGAGAAATTTATGATAAAGAGTTATAATATCCTATTATGTTGAGAAGCTTTACATGGAGGACGTCGCAGTGAATAAAATGGACCTATCCTTGTCCAAAACCATTCGAACCTATGAATATATAAAAGATGGCCTGAAGTCCGGAAGATGGGTTTTTGGGGATGAAATATCGGTTGTTGAAGTAGCAGATGAGCTTGAGGTTTCCAGGCGTCCTGTCATCGATGCTCTAAAGAAACTGGAAGCGGAGTATTTTGTTGAAATTGTTCCGCAAACCGGGTGTCGTGTAAAGAAGTATTCACAGGATGAAATGGCTGACCATTTTTTGACGGTTATGGCCCTGGAGGGAATGGCAGCTTATTTGGCTGCACAAAGAAGAGAAGACCGGGAGGTCAATGAATTATATTTGATCAATGAACAACTGGAAAAAGTGATTAATGAAAGATTTTCCAGGGATAGGTATTTTCATGAGAACCGGGAGCTGCATTATGTGATTTTGAAAATGTCCAGATCGGAAAAGCTGTTAAGTATGACGAAGAGTCAATGGGATTTAAATGATTTTTTCCTTTGCAACATCCCTTTATTTGAACAAAATCTAAACCGTACAATCACTGAGCATGAGATGATCATTGAAAAGATTGCAGATAAAGACGCTGTAGGTGCACGGACATTAATGGAAACGCATATTCATACCTTTGCAACACTCGTTCAAAAGAAAATCGTGCCGAACTCAGCGGGCTCGAGATCGTCGGCTACTGATTCACAACGCTGACCGGACCGGCACCCTCGTTCAAGTTATCTGCGATTGTCAGGATAACAGGGCAATGATCGCTGCCTGTAACATGGGCATCAATCTGTGCGTCAAGTAAGGAGGGAGCAAGTCTTGAAGAGGCGAGGAAGTAATCGATTCGCCATCCGATATTCCGCTCTCTCACCTTAGGCATATGCGACCACCATGTATAGGCATCTGCCTGGTCGGGGTAGAAATGTCTGAAGGTGTCGATAAAGCCGGCATCCAGCAATTGGGTCATTTTGCTTCGTTCTTCCGGGGTAAAGCCAGAGTTGTTACGATTGGACTTCGCATTCTTGAGGTCAATCTCGTGGTGGGCCACATTGAGATCACCACAAATAATAACAGGCTTATGTGCATCCAACTGCTGAAGGTAGCTTCGGAACCGGTCTTCCCATTCCAGTCGATATTCCAGCCTGGACAGATCGCGTCTTGCATTCGGCGTGTATACATTGACTAAATAGAAGGCGTCGAACTCCAGCGTGATGATCCGCCCCTCAGGTTCTTGATCCTCCTCCAAGCCGAATCGTACGGAAAGCGGTTTGATCTTTGTTAATACAGCAGTTCCGGAATACCCCTTCTTAACGGCGTAATTCCAATACTGATCATACGCCGTACCATATTCCAGACGAATTTGCCCTTCTTGCAGTTTCGTTTCTTGAATACAGAAAATATCGGCGTCCATTTTTGTAAAGTAGTCGTTAAATCCTTTATTCACACACGCCCTTAAACCGTTAACATTCCATGATACCAGCTTCATTGTCGTTCATCTCCTTGCAGCGCACGTTTCTAGTAGTATATCATATTTAGACATGCCCACGGTTGCATGGATAGTAAAAAGGATATGATATCTATAACATCGAATTTCAAATCAAGTCGGTTGATAATGGAGTGAGCAGAATGAGAGAATGGATACTGGCCCTGCTGGCAGGGCTTATCGTTGGATGCATTTTTAAGCTGCTCAAATTACCGCTTCCAGCCCCGCCTGTCCTGCCCGGGATACTGGGCATCGTAGGCATATATTTGGGCGGTATCCTCACGCAGCGCTTGTTGGAATGGTTGAAATGATAGACCCGCGTAAAATAGAACTTGGACACGAATAGTATGGTGCGTCAAGTTACCGGAAATCTGGAGGGACCGGGCTATGTCCGTAAAACAAACGCTTGTACCCAACAAGAACCTGGACGAGAACTGGGTCTACCTGATGATCGCAGCTCGCGATTCAGGGCTTTCCACGGAGGAAGTCCGGCAATTTTTCCGCGAATGCAAACAAAACGAAGATGATGATGAGCTGAAACGTTAACTTCAAGAGAGAAAAAAGCTGCGCAGGTAAACAAAATTTTTTTAACCTGTATTGATAGCGCTTACATGGTTATGATATAAAAAATAATCATCCACACTATGAACATTTTTTGTTAAAATATTGTTATACTGCAGGATGACAAAGGGGTCACTACCATGATTGGCAAGAAAGTCAAGCAGCTGCGCTTGGAACAAGGCTTTACCCTTACCGAATTGGCAGAGAAAGCGGGGGTAGCGAAATCCTATTTGAGCTCGATCGAACGCGAGGTCCAGTCGAATCCATCGATCCAGTTTCTTGAAAAGATTAGTGCGGTGTTGGGCGTTCCGCTGGAAACGTTTATTCAACATCACCCCCATCCTCATGAGCAGTTGGATGAGGAATGGCTTGGTCTGGTAAGAGAGGCCATGGATTCGGGCATCAGCAAAGAGCAGTTTGTGGAATTTTTGGAGTATAACAAGTGGCGCAACAGGCAGAAACGCTCCGAGGAATGATAGAGATAAAGCTGGTGCGGGCGAGTGAATGGTTGTACCAATGCCCCTATAACCTATGAGTTTCCGCTCATCGGCTATGGGGGCATTTTTGCTGCTTTAAGCTGTGCGCCGGTAAAGTACGGCTATGGTTGGGAAACGTGATCGTCAATCTGATGAAAAGCGTCCTTCATCAGGTCGTAGCTTTTCTTGAGGCGCTCGACGTACTGGACCTTGTTCCAGGCAGGCCATGTATAGGCCGGCAGCTTGGAGACAGGGTATTCGGCGCCGGCGTCTTTCACCAATCCGCGGACGGAACCGTCCGAGCGCTGAACGATCCAAGGAAGCAAGCGAATCCCTTGGGTTGTCGTGGCTGCCAGTTTACCATCCTTCTCGCCGTAGCTCATGACCTGCAGGGAACTGGGGTCGGTGAAACCGAGCAACATCCAGGGGATACGCATCTCTACGACGCTGCCCTTGGCCTGCCACATGGTTAAGGAATTGAAGTCCGCCGAGGCCGGATCCGTCGATCCGCGCTTCAGCATCCCGGCAGGTACATCCTGAAACGGATTGTACCGGGTGGAATCCGGCGGAATCTGCTCCAGACCCACGGCCAGCTTCCACGGGTTAAATATACCGGAATCGTCTTTCATGTCCTCGGTCTTGACCTTCAGCATTCCATACTGATTGCCGTATAACCGGGTGTGAAAATCGTAGTTAGATGCGATCTTCACTTGGCTTTCATTGTCTTTTCCGAGCTCAATGAGCGTTTCCAGCCCTTCGTCGAGCTTGGCTCCGCCCAGTTCCTTCGCATGCCGGTTGCCGCCGGGAATCGTATCGACGCCGAAGTAGAGCTTCTCGCGCTCCGGATCAAACGGCTGCTCCAGCTCGCCCGCGATGTAGACGTAGGCCTCGTCATGGGTCATCCAAATGGATTTCCATCCCGGATAGCCGCCCGCGAGCGTTCGCTTCTCGTCCTCTTTAAGCGATTGCCAGTCGCTTGCGTCTCCGTCGATTTGGAGCGTCCCGGCCTTGCCGGACATCTCGGCCACCAGCCCGAAATGTTGTTCGTTCGTCAAGACGTTGTTCCACAGCTTGCGGCGGCTTTGCGGGATTTCGAAGTGCATCGTGTTCCAGGTGCGCTTAAACCACTCGTCCTGCCAGGAAAAGACGATACCTCCCGCCATGCCTGCGCTTGCAATATCCTGCAGGAGAGAGGCGTTGATCTGTCCCTGCTGCGTCTCGTCATGCCCTCCTTGATGCCGGTCTTTATTGGCCAGATGTCCGATTCCCAAAGAGGAAGGAACGCCGAATTCCGTAATCATAACCGGCATGTCCTTATGGTAGGCCTTCAACTTGGTCAAATAGCTTAAGTAGGTGTTGGCCGTTCCGTCCTTGTCCTTCATATCCATCAATGTTTGATCCAAGAGGAAAAAGTCGGGATAATAAGGATAAGCGTGAAAGGATGCAAAATATCCGGCAGGCCAGTTGTGCGCATTCAGGCGGGTCGCATCGACGCTTACCATATCCTCTTGAACGAGGACCTCGCCGGGATGCTTGAGCGGATCGGTTGTAACCCAATTCGTAAAGGTCAACGGATGCTTCCAACCGTTCTCCGACTCCAGCACCGCCAAATGGTCGAGCATTTCCGCAAGCCAGTTCTCAAAAGGGGAAGCGTTCGGTTTAGCGGAAATGTGGGTGCCTTGGAAGCCGGTCTTGTCTTTATGCAGGTCGTTGGTATTCTGAACCATCTTCGGATCCCATTCCGTCCCGATATGCCACGCCAGCAAATAAGGGCCGGCATTGTAACGGTAGGAGCCGGTCGCCTTGCCGAGCCGCTCCGGAATATCGGCGGTCCCGTACACCGCTCCTACGGCGTAGGTGATTTCGCTTTGAAACTCCGAGTAAATCGCTTCGAGGTAGGCGTCTTTTGATTCGATCAGCTCATCTTCCGGAGTCCATACGCCCTGAATGAAATAGAGCGGCTGGTCCGCATGACGCTGGTTGTATTCCACAAGCGCTTGATAAAAAATCGGCGTTAGAATCGTATATACCCGAATCGTATTGGCGCCGAGCTCTTGAATTTGTTTGAACCATTCCAAATACTTTTCCTTGCTGATCGGCAGCTCGCCCGGGTCATGCCCGGGAAGCGCAGCACCCACATTGACTCCTTTGACAAAAAAAGGAGTCCACTGCTGCTTATCGTACATCTCGATGTGATCCCCCAGCGTACGGAACTTGATTTGCGATCCGTCCGCGCTTTGGACGCTCTCCACTTTCTTGGTTGGCCAGTAATGCCAGACCAGGAAAAAGGCGACGGACAGCAAGGCAAAGCGCATCAGCCAGGCGATGGGTGAAGTGTTCCCTTTCATGGGCACGAACTCCTTTTATCCACAAGCTAAGTTAGGCGAGCAGCCGCCTGAGGCGCGCTTCAAGCTCCATGGGTGAGAATGGCTTCTTGATCACATCGGCGGCGCCCAGGTCAAAGCATTTGCAAATGTCCTGCTCGACGGTAAGGTCGGTCAGCACGACAACTTTGCACGCCCGGCTCTGGGTTTGCCGGATGCGGTGTATCACCTGGTAGCCGTCGAGTGCAGGCAGCGCCAGCTCTGTGATGACCAGGTCCGGCTGGACCGATTCCACGAGCCGGAGCCCTTCCATGCCGTCATGTGCTGGACGGACATCGTATCCTTGAAGTCCGAGCCGGACGTTCAGGAAATCGAGCAAATCGGCGTTCGGATCGATCATCACGACCGTCGGTGGTTCCGGGGATTGAGGCTGGCCCTGATAAACGGCGATGTCCGATTGTTCTTTCTCATCCAGCAAAGCCAGGAAGTCGATCAAGGTTTCATCGGAAGCGGGAGCGCTCTCCGGGAAGCTGGCAACGGCCATGGCGCCGTTCAACAGTCCGGCATCCTGCAGGTAAGCCTTGACCGACAGAGACACGAAATGGGTGAAAGCCAGCGATTGCCCCGGCAGCAGGATAGTCAATGTCCCTTCATCCGTTTCGTAATTGGCTATAACGGCCAGGTTCTCGTTCTCCTTGGCCAGACGTGTCTCCAAATCCTGAAGCCATATCGGGCTGATGCCGTGCGTTGAAGCTGCGATCAGTCCGCACTCCGTCCAAGGGACGGCTGCTTGAAGGACGCTGTTCATTCGATTGGTTAGACGTTGTGACAAGCGGGAACCGGTTAATAACGCATTGTTCATTGTTCTTTCACTCCATTTCCATTCATATTGAGGTGGCGATCATACGCACATATAGGGGAGCGGCCGTCCATTAGACGGCCTGTGCTTTGGTAGTCTTTTTTGAGGAAGAGGATCCGGCCTGATGGGCCGCTTCATCCTGCCAGCTGCGGCGTACCATGTTGCCCCAAGCATTATTGCGGCGAATATAATCCCACAGTCCGAGCAGCTTCCAGAGTGCATTGATTTGATCGTAACCGACCGCCATTACCACCGATAACCCGATCATGCGCAGCAGGTCGTACGTGCGAATGGGGCGGCGGAAAGCCAATTGTTCAATCAACAGCGACCCGCAAGTAAAGATCATGCCAATAAGCAGATTGACCAGCAGGAAGATAAGGAGCACCGGCAGCTGTGTCATGTCCAGCAATACGTATCCCGCGAGCGCCGCCAAACCGGACAGCCGGACAAAAGGATTCAGAATCTCGTACACGATGGTGTAGGGCAGGGATAACCAGCCGATCACCTTGTACTTCGGAATGAACAGCATCGCGCGGAATCGGCTGACGTTCCATAAGCTGCCGCGGATCCAGCGGCGGCGCTGGGCGCTGAGCACCTTCAGCGTGTCGGGCGCCTGCGTCCAGCAGACGGCGTCCGGACAAAACACGATCCGGTAGGGCAAATTGCGGTCCAGCATATATTTGTGAAGCTTGATCACGATGTTCATGTCCTCGCCGGGACAGTCCTCTTGATAGCCGCCCACTTTGACCAAGTAATCTTTGCGAAACAGGCCGAAGGCCCCGGACACGATAAGCAGCCCGTTCATAGCGCTCCAGCCGATCCGGCCGCCGAGGAAGGCTTTCATATACTCGACATATTGAAGGGCGGGAAGCCATTTGTTCGACAGCCGGACCGACAGCACGCGGCCGTCCTCAATGGTACTCCCGTTCGCGATCCGGACATTGCCCCCGACAGCAATATGCTGCTCGGGGTTTTCCATATAGACTTTAACCAATCGGATCAAGGCGTCTTTTTCCAGCAGGCTGTCGGCATCGATGGTGGAGACCAGCGGATATTTAGCAACATTAATACCGGCATTCAGCGCATCGGCTTTACCGCCGTTCGCTTTGTCGATGACGACCAGTCTGGGATAGAGGGGGTTGCGGTACGCTCCCCGGATCGGTTTGGATTGCACCAGAGGACGGAAGCCGGTCAGACGGGTCGGCTTCAATTCGAACGTATCCACCAGCACTTGAAGCGTCCGGTCGGCTGAGCCGTCATTGATGACGACGACTTCATACATGGGAAATTCCAGCGTCATTAAGGAACGCACGCTCTCGATGATGGTCAGCTCCTCATTATAGGAGGGGACCAGAATCGATACGGGAGGGACGTATTCCGAGCCTGCCAGCTCCCGGAAGCGCGAGTTCATGGTGCTTTTGACAATGGAGAGTATCTTCTGATGGGAGATCGCGAGTATGAATAAGTGCAGTAAACTGGATCCGATAATCAGATAAAAGGCAATGATTCCGTAGTTCAGCAAAAACGATCTCATCCGGGTCCCCTTTCTACGAGCTGATCCGGGGCCTATGGGATGGCCGGGACGCGCCGTGTTCACCAAGTGTTCGCCGGAAAATGAAATTCAGCCGGTTGTAGTGAGGCATTTGCAGCGCCTCCTGTGAAGCCGAAACCTCCGCTTGGTTCAGCTCTTCATGCACAGCCTCCCAGGCGGACTCGCGGGAGGCTCCGTTCTCGGAGCTGCAGGCCGTCTCGCACAATGCCTCAAAACCGGCGGAGCCGAGCTTGGATAAGCTTCTGGCGCTGTAATAGCGGACCCACCATTCCTCGTCGGCCATACTGCGGGTGAGCGCTTCGAGATAAAAGTCAAGCTGCTGTTCGCCCACGGCCTTGGCCGCAGCGGCACGGATTTCCCAATCCGGATGGCGGATCAGCTCGCCGATTCGCTCGAGCGGCAGCAGGTGAGGATACTGCAGGAACATTTTTGCCGCTTTGACCCGGATTTCTTTATGCCCGGACATGATCAACCGGTCCAATGCGCCGAACACATGCGGATCGTTTCGTCCGGAAAGACTGATCAAAGCCACCGTGAGCACCGCTTCGTTATTTTCGCTGCGAAGCAGCTCGGCAAAGAGCGGTGCCGGATCTAAGGAAGAAGAGGCGATAGTATCGGCGATAAGCTGATGAGCCTTGGGATGGTGTTCGGTAAGCAGCTGCATCAGGCGGCGCAAATCCTCGAGCGTTGCGGCGCACTTGGCGGCGGCGCGTCCGACGACGAATGCGGTCGGTTCGCTGCCTTCCCGTTCCAAGAGATTCAGCAGTTCACCGGTACATTCGGCCGCCCGCATGACACCCAAATGATAAGCGGCTTCCATGCGTACCCCGTGCCTGGAGCTGCGCAGCCGCTGACGCTCCAGCTCCACAAGTCCCAGATCCCGGCAAAGGGCGGTAAGCTTGCCCCGCTGCTCGCCGTCGATCGCCTCGATCCACTGCAGCAGCTTCGACTGAATGGCTTTCAGCTCTACGGGGGTCAAACGCCCGGGGGGCGGGAACAGCGCGTCCGCCCCGTGCATGTTGGCGCTAAGGTAAGTAAAGTAATCCTGATGCTTTTCCAGGCTTTGTTTCATTCGTTCGGTGATGGTCCTGTGCCGGCTCCGCAGCAGGAATAGTGCGGTAAAACCGCCGGCGATCGTCAAGCTCAAAGCGGTCAACACGGAGTCGGCCTGGTCTAATGGCTCCATCCACATACGGTTTATCCTCCTTACTCTCTATCCGTGCGTGTTCAGCTTGGCTACTCGACCGTTACGCTTTTCGCCAAATTGCGAGGTTTGTCCACGTCATTCCCCCGAATCGAAGCCGTGTAGTAAGCGAGCAGCTGCAGCGGCACCACGGCAAGGGCAGGCGCCAGCAGGGAATAGGTGCGCGGCACGTAGATCACTTGATCTGCGGTTTTCTCCAGCTCGGTTTGACCTTCCAAAGCCAGCGCGATCACGTAAGCGCCCCGTGCCTTGACTTCCTTGATGTTGCTCGCGGTTTTCTCCAGCAGCAGCTCCTGGGTTGCCAGCGCAATGACCGGCGTGCCTTCTTCAATCAGCGCCAAGGAGCCGTGCTTCAGCTCGCCCGCGGCATACGCCTCCGAATGAATGTAGGATATTTCCTTCAGCTTAAGCGACGCTTCCATCGCCAGGCTGTAGTCGAGTCCGCGGCCGATAAAGAAAAGGTGATTCTGATTCGAAATCTGCTCGGCGATCTGGCGGACCGGTTCCAGGCCTTCCAGCATTTCTTCCACTTGGGAAGGCAGCCGTTCCAGCATGGCAATCAGCTCGATGAGCGAGGCTTGGTCCAGCGTCTCCATGGACTGGGCCATGAACAGACCGAGTAAATAGAAGGCGATCAACTGCGAGCTGTAAGCTTTGGTCGAGGCGACGGCGATCTCGGGACCGGCCAGTGTGAACAGGACATCGTCCGCTTCGCGGGCCACCGAGCTGCCGATTACATTCGTGATGGCCATGACGCGGGCGCCGCACTGCCTGGCCTCGCGCATGGCGGCCAGCGTATCCGCGGTTTCTCCCGATTGACTGACGGCGATGACGAGCGTGTTCTCGCGGATCACGGGCATCCGGTAGCGGTACTCGGAGGCGAGGTCGACTTCAACCGGAATGCGGGTCAGTCGTTCGATGACGGTTTTACCGACGAGCGCCGCATGGTAAGCCGTGCCGCAGGCGACCATATGGATCTGCTTCAGACCGCGGATTTGCTCTGCGGACAGCGTCATGCCGGGAAGCACGATTTCCTTCCCCTCGTTGATTCTTCCGCGCATCGTATCCTGGTAGGCGCGCGGCTGATCATGAATTTCTTTGAGCATGAAGGTATCGAACCCGTTCTTCTCCGCCATCATGAGATCCCAATCGATGTGGAACAGCTGCTTGGCGATGAAATTGCCCTCAAGCGTCATCAGTTCGACCCCGTCCCGCGTCAGCACGGCCATCTCGCCGTCATTCAAAATGTAAACATCGCGCGTATATTCCAGAATGGCCGGAATATCGGAGCCGATGAAATTTTCACCTTGTCCGACGCCGATAATGAGCGGACTGGCCCAGCGGACCGCAACCAGCTTGTCCGGCTCGTGCTCGGAAAGCACGGCGATGGCGTAGGCGCCCCGCACTTGGCTGACGGCCTTCCTGACGGCTTCGGTTAAATCTCCTTCATAATGGTGGGCGATCAGATGAGAGATGACCTCGGTGTCGGTCTCCGACAAGAACCGGTAACCGAGCTGCTCGAGCTCTTCCTTTAATTGCAGGTGATTCTCAATGATACCGTTATGTACAACGGAAATTTTCATGTCGTTGTCGGTATGCGGATGCGAATTGGCATCCGAGGGCTTCCCGTGAGTGGCCCAGCGGGTATGACCGATGCCGGCGAAGCCCGTGAGCGGCTGCGCCTCCAGCCGCGTTTCCAGCTCGCTGATTCTTCCTTTCGTTTTGCGGAGCTCAAGCCCAGCTTCCGTGTGAATGGCCACCCCGGCGGAATCGTATCCCCGGTATTCCAGTTTTTTCAAACCTTCCAATAATATGTTCTGTGAATTCCGGTTGCCGATATAACCTACAATGCCGCACATGATTACTCCTCCTCTTGTTCGCTTTGGCCTACTTGCCATTTTCGAAATTCGATAATGCTCTTCAATTCTTCCCGGCTGATGCCGCAGTTCAGAGCGTCCTGAAACAGGTCATACCACTCCTGCATCACCATGGGATCACGCTCCGGCGTATCGGGTTGAACCAGCTGTTTCAATGAAACGTCCAGCGCGGCCGCAATTTTGTCCAACAAGTGGACGGACGGATTCGAATGAATGTCCCGTTCGATGGTACTCAAGTAAGATTTGGCAACACCAGCGGCCTCCGCCAGTTCAGAGAGCGTTAACCCTCTTTCCATGCGAAGCTTCCTCACTCGTTTTCCCAACATGCTCCATCGGTCCTTTGTTGTAGTTTCCTTGCGCAAAAACACAGGCGTATCGTTCGTCACGACGTTCCTTATAACGAACGAATAATTGGAGTATAACGTAAAAAACGTCAAATTAAAAATTGAACAGCTCGGATTATTCCGTTTTAAAGAACAAAAAACGTGGATTTCCTGCCATATTCTCCAAAATACTACCAAATATCGTTCTTTATAAAGAATCTTTCGTTCGTTATAATGAATTGCGGAATGGAGGTATACCCGTAATTATCAGACATAAGCCGCACCTAATCGATGACAAAGGAGGTTTGGTCATGTCCCAATCCAAAGCGCACGCCGAGCTGGAAGGCTGGGGAAGCCGGCCGGTTCCCATCCGCTATCTGGCCTTGATGCGGCCCCGGCAGTGGACGAAAAATTTGCTCGTGTTTGCTGCCCTGATCTTTTCCATTCAACAGGCGGACATGCACATGCTCGGTCAAGCTTTGGTCGGCTTTGTGCTGTTCTGTCTCGTCTCCAGCTGCGTGTATGTGCTGAACGATTACGTAGACCGGGAACGGGACCGGATGCATCCGGAGAAGAAGAACCGGCCGCTTGCTTCCGGCGCGATTCATCCGCAGGCGGCGCTGCTGTTCGGCTTCGTCCTGCTGACATGCTGCCTGATGCTGGCGTTCCGCTTCCAGGTTGCTTTCGGGCTTGTGCTGTCCGCCTATTTTTGCATGAATGTGCTGTATTCCCTGCGGCTCAAGCATGTCGTGATTGTCGACCTGCTCATCGTCGCCTCCGGGTTCGTGCTGCGCGCGGTAGGCGGCGGTCTCGTCATCGGTGTACCGTTAACGCCGTGGTTCCTGCTTTGCACGATGCTGCTGGCCTTGTTTCTGGCGATCGGCAAACGCAGGCACGAGCTGGCGCTGATGCAGAACGGCATGGGCTCGCACCGCAAAGTGCTGGATTCGTATTCGATGGAGATGCTGAACCAAATGTCGGGGATCGTGACGACGGCGACGATTATGAGCTACGCGCTGTTCACCTTTACCTCGGGCCATACGATCCAGCTGATGTGGACGTTAATCTTCGTGCTTTACGGCGTGTTCCGCTACTTGTATCTGATTCACATGGAAGGAAAGGGCGGCCGCCCGGAAAAGCTGCTGCTTGAGGATAAGCATATTTTGCTGACGGTGATTTTGTACGGATTTTCCGTCGTGTGCATTCTGCTGTTCTTCAATTAATTAAAACAAGCTCGGTTGGGAAGGGAGAAGCTGCGGTGATCCATTATGTATGGTTATTCGTATCCGTATTGCTAGGCGCCGCGGGGCAGGTGCTGATGAAATGGGGCGTCGGTACACCCAAACCGGCGGGCGCCGCCATGTTGTCCTGGTCCTCTATGGCGTCTTATGGGCCGATTGCGGCAGGGCTGGCTTGTTATGGTTTAAGCTCGGTGTTCTGGCTGCTTGCGCTCAAGAAGTTCCCGCTCAGCACCGCTTATCCGATGGTTAGTTTGGGCTATATTGTCGTCATGGTGCTAGGATTTTATTTGTTTCATGAATCGTTATCGATGCAAAAATGGATCGGCGCCGCCTTCATCTCCTTCGGCGTGCTGCTCATTGCGCGAGCATAACGGAAAGGGGGAGTGGATGTGGACATCGGTGCAGGCTTCTTGTATCCGGCGCTGCCTTTCATCGCCTGGCTCGTGTCCGGGACGCTGAAGTATGCGGTGAACAGGGTGCGGCACGGCCGCGATGCCCGGAAGCTGATCGGCAACGGCGGCTTTCCGAGTACGCATACGTCGGTTGTATCGTCTGTCGCCATGCTGATCGGCTTCGATCAGGGCTGGGGGACGCCGCTGTTCGGTCTCGCCGTCGCCTTGACCTACATCGTGATGATCGATGCGGTGGGCATCCGCCGCGCCGTCGGGGAGAGCGCGAAACGCATTAACGAACTGACCCGCGAAATTGCCGCCGCCGGCGGGGCCGGCCTGAGAGAAAGGCAGGGGCATACCCGGTCAGAGGTGCTTGGCGGCCTGGCGGTCGGCACGCTGCTTGCTTGGCTCGCCTCGCAGCTGACGGGTTAGTCCAGGTACATACAAAGATTTTTCGGATAATGGGAGTGGGCATTATGAGAAACCGGATGGCATCTATTAGTTTGGTCAGCGGAATGACGCTCCTGACGCTCAACGTCGCCGCCTTTATGATCCCGGCGCTGCTGTTTCTTGCCGGGCTGCCGGTGATGAAGGCGGACTTTTGGCTCGCGGCGGCTCTGGCCGCCTTGCTCTCCTGGATCGCGTCGAAGAAGCTGGCGGAGGAACAGCACATGAAGGTGTTCGCCATGTCGGCGGGACTGAGCGCTTTGCTGTTTATAGGCGGCTTCGTGGTGTGCGGGTATTTCTACGATCTGTCCTATGACGGCCAGGCTTATCACCAAGAAGCGATCATTCATTTGGCGGAAGGATGGAACCCCGTCTACGATAAGGAAATTTCCATGCCGACGGGCAACAGTATCTGGGTTAACCATTACGCGAAGGCGGCCGAGATTGCCGCGGCTTCCATCTATATGGCAACCGGTCTGCTCGAGCCAAGCAAGGTCATCAACTTGATGATGATGGCGGCTTCCGGCCTGCTCAGTCTGGCGGCGCTGCTGACCTTGAAGCCTGAGAACAAGGTCACCGCTTGGGTGGTGGCCCTGCTGCTTGCGCTTAACCCGGTCAGCGTTTACCAGTCGTTCACCTTTTATGTCGATGGACTGCTGGGTTCGCTGCTGCTATGTCTGCTTGCGCTCGGGTGCTTGATCTTCACCCGTCCGGGCTGGCTGCTGACGACGGTGTATACGCTGGGGATGATCATGATGATGAACCTCAAATTCACCGCCGTCGGTTACGCGGGTGTGCTGACCGTGGGGCTGCTCATTGCCCTGTACATGGGTGAGCAGTTTGCCCGGCTGAAGCATCTGTTTCGCATGGCGGCAGTCGGGGGGCTGATCGGCGTGCTTCTCGTCGGATACAATCCTTACGTGACCAATACGCTCCACTACGGGCATCCTTTTCATCCGCTTGCCGGGGACAATGCCATCGATGTTGTGAAGAACTTTACGCCTCGCAATCTGGAACGGATGAACCGCTTCGAGCGGGTGGCAGCCTCTTACTTCGCCGAACCGATGGGCAACCGCACGGATAAGAAGCCAACGCAGTTCCAATGGCCGTTTATATTCAGCGCCCAAGCGCTGCCGACCTATGCCGAGAATGATGTCGCGGTAGCCGGCTTCGGGCCTTTGTTCAGCGGTGCGCTGCTGCTTGCTCTGCTGGTGCTGGCGTTGGCCTTGCGGCGGCGCCCCGGAATCACCTTGGCTGCCATCGGGGTCATTGCGCTGGTGGTGGTAACTTCCTTGATCAACCCGGCGGCCTGGTGGGCACGCTATGTGCCCCAGCTCTGGACCGTGCCGTTGATTTGCGTATGGCTTGCCCTGTGTGTGAAGGGCTACCGGTTCTTGAACGGCGTCGGCATCGCGCTGGCTGTCGTGATTGCCGCGAATGCGCTGTTGGTCGGCGGCTCGTTCACGACCAGGCAGTGGGCGATGAGCGAGGAGCTCCGCGGCCAGCTGGCGCAGCTGCAGTCGGCGTCCCAGCCGGTGAAAGCTGAGTTTACCTACAGCTGGTCCAACCGGGAACGGCTTAAAGCGTACGGCATCGAATTCAAGGAGGAAACGCCGCTCGTCTGCAGCAGCGAGAAGGTGACGCTGATTAAATCAGGAACCACCCTCTGCGTAGATCAGGATAAACAGGAGATGCAGGTTAAAGCGAAGTAAAGATCAAGGAGGGTATCATGCACGTCATTTCGGTAAAAAAAAGAATCCTGCCCGGGCTGGTCCTTCTCGCCTTATTGGCGGGCTGCACCCCGCCATGGGGCGAAACGGCCCGAAACCTGTTTGCCGGCGGCAGCAAAGACATTCCCGTGTCAGCCCTGCCGGTGTACGATGAGGGGGGCGTGAAGCAAACCTCCGCCGTTAAGGACGGGCATCTGCAGGTCTACGACGGGAAGGCGTGGAAACCGCAGTTTTGGTCCGGCGTGAACATGGGGGCTACGACTCCGGGGCATGCGCCCGGAGAGCTCAGTCCGACCAAGGAGGATTACTTGCGATGGTTCGGACAAATCAAGGCTATGCATGCGGATGTCGTCCGGATTTATACGATTTTGCCGCCGCACTTCTATGAAGCGCTGGCCGAATTCAATGCCGGACGCAAGGACCCGCTTTACATCCTGCAGGGCATCTGGGCGCCTGAGGAACAGCTCGTCGGCGCGGGCGGGCAGGGCTATGATGCGCTGCAGCAGGACACGATCGACCAGTTCCGGAAAGAGATCCGGGATGCCGTTCAGGTCATCCACGGGCAGTTGAAGAGGAAGGCGGAGTCCGGTCATGCTTCGGGCAAATTCGAAGCCGACGTATCGCCTTATGTGCTCGGCTGGGTGGTTGGCATCGAGTGGGACCCTTACACCGTGAAAGCGACGAACGATGCGCATCCCGGTATGAAGCCGTTTCAAGGTACCTATTTTCAGGCGGCTTCCGGGGCCTCCCCTTTTGAAAGCTGGCTGGCTCAAATGCTGGACACGTTGGCGCAGGAGGATATGAAATTCGGCTGGCAGCATCCGGTTTCGTTCACCAATTGGGTGACCACCGACCCGCTGACCCACCCGAACGAACCATCAGATACCGAAGACCTGGTCTCGGTGGACCCTATGCAGGTTCGTCCGCAAGCGGGCTGGAAGGCCGGCTATTTCGCCTCCTATCACATTTACCCGTATTACCCGGACCTGCTGCGGTACGAGGAGAAGTATCAAACCTACAAAGACAGCGAAGGGAACATCAATCCGTATGCGGGGTACCTGCACGAGTTGCGGGAGCATCACAAGGGCATCCCGCTGATCGTGGCGGAATACGGCGTGCCGAGCTCGCGCGGTATGGCCCACTACGGTCCGCTAAACCGCAATCAAGGCATGCATTCGGAAAAAGAACAGGGGGAAATCGACGCCGATTTGTACCGCAGTATTTACAACGAGAACTTGGATGGCGCAGTCCTGTTCGCCTGGCAGGATGAATGGTTCAAGATCACTTGGAACACGATGGAGCTGGATTCGCCGATCGACCGCCGTCCCATGTGGCGAAACATGCTGACGAACGAGGAGCATTTCGGCTTGCTTGCGGTGGAACCGGGCAAATCGCAGGAGGACACGATCGTGCTTGACGGGAAGACGGATGATTGGGACCGCCGAAAAAACACCGAAAGCCGGGATTATCCGGGGTACAGCCTCACCGTCTCGCATGATGAAGCTTACCTGTACTTGCTGCTGAAAAATAAGAACGGCGATTGGAAGCCGGGGGAACAGCCGCTTTATATCGGCTTTGATACGGTGGATAGCGGGAGCGCGAAGGCGGATAAAGCGCCTGGCATCACCTTCAGCGGCGGTCAGGAGTTTGTTATGAAGCTGAGCGGGGAGAACGACTCGGCCATCTATGTGCAAAGCGCGTATGATTACCATTCCTGGCAGTATGGCTTCGTGAACCGTATGATGCCCTGGCAGGAAGCCTGGTCTCAGGCAGAGAACGGTCTCTTCCTGCCGTGGAGGCTGCCGGTCAGCAAACCGCTGGTGCTCCCGCAAAGCAAGAAGCCGGTGCCGTTCGAGGATGTCGAGATCGGCCGGCTGCATCACGGCACGACAGACCCGAAGAGCGCCGAGTTCAACAATTTGGCCGACTGGCACGCCGCCGGGTCTGTCATCGAGGTTCGCGTGCCCTGGATGCTGCTCGGATTTACCGATCCCAGCTCGCACAAGGTATGGCGTTACCCTTATCAAGCAGCGGCGTTTAAGATGGAGGAAAGCAAGGCGGTCCGGGTTGAGCCGCATCTCTCCGGAAATTCGAACCCGGCAGAGCCTGTCGCTTACAAGTGGGATAACTGGAACAAGCCGGCATCGCATGAGCGTCTCAAGCAAAGCTATCCGATTCTGAAGGAGGCGTTCGGCAAGCTCGGGAAACAGCCGCCTAAAGCGACTCCTCCGGACGGAGCGGCAGCCGCCAAGCCTTAGTTGCGTATATGGCGCCAGCCGGTGTAATCATGAACGGCGATGCCCGAATAAGACGGGCGAGCTTTCAGCAAGCCGTCGATGACAGCCAGCTGGCGCTCCATTTCTGCCTTGCTTTCCCCGCTGAAGGTGATATACGGAGTATCCGGCGCCGGATTCGTTTCCACGCTAATCCATACCTTCTTGCCAAGACGGTCGGCTAAGGCTATTTCCTCCGCTGCCAAATCAATGACGTCCAGCGCTTGATTGCGGTAGGTCATCAAGGCGGTTTCATCCAGCTTGCCCATCATCGCTTCGCTGAGCGTGCCGCTGCCGTCCGATAGCGGAATGCCGTCGAGCCAGAACGGTAAGGCGGCGGATGTCGTTAAAGCGGCGGAATCCTTCTTCACCAGATCATGAAAATAGGCAATGGATTGCTGCCAATTCACGGCAACCGCATGTTGGTCCGCGGTCCAATCCGGCAGCAGATAAGGCTCGATGTCCACTTGAATGCCCGCAAACCGTTCGTTAACAAGCACGGATGCGTTATAGGACTTTACCCAATCGACCAGAGCTGTCATGTATTTCCGGTTTTCCGGAAGTGCCCACTTCGGAGCGCCGTCCAGCGCGTGGATTTGAATACCGCTGTCCGCCGCCGCTTGGATGAAGCTTCGATAATCGCTTTGGGCGACATCCCGGTTCACCTGTAAGTAGATGCGTTCGACCCGCTCATTTTTGGCAAATTGCAAAATGTCGGTTCGCCCTGCGTTCGTACCGATGAGCGAAGTATCCCACAGCCAGGTTGCCCTTGGCATGTTGGATGGCAAGGAGTCTGCCGAGGAAAGGGACGAAGTTGTAAAGCCTGCCGATAACCACATGAGCATCACCATCACTATAATCATATCAAATCCTTACCCCGCTACTGCAATTATGCAACATATCCGATTCAGCTCTCCTTTGCCGCCACTATTGTATTTCTCCCAAAGTTTGTGAATCGATGTACGCGGGGTTAAGCATGGATAGCGATCGTCCGGTCTCGTTCTTTCGTTCTTGGGTGATTAAATAGAAAGCTTGCATCCATTATACCAAACGATAGTTTCGCAGTTAAAGGGATTCGTTATAACGCATTTTTGGGTGCAGTCTTCTATCATCCCTATGCAAAAGTTGAGCTATTTTTACTATACATAAAAAAATGACATAGGAAACATTCTTTATAACGAACTAGAATGGTATAATTTACCTTGTGTGCAGCTGAAAAATACGATATCGAAGGAGTTCATAAGTGAAAAGACAACGTCTACGGTCAAGATCCCGCTTTGTTGGAAAAGTACTGGTCATTTGTTTAGCTTTTACCCAGGCCCTTGTCGCCCTTCCGGCGGAAGCCGGTTTGACCCGTCAGGTATATGCCGCGGCAGCGGATCGCCCGATACATAAAGCCACTTGGCTGTGGAATACAGCTACGCTGCTGAAGGACAGAGAAGGCACATTCCAATTTCTCCGGCAGAACGGCGTCAATCTTATTTTTTTGCAGGCCGATCCGGATGTTCAGACGAGTGACTACAGCGGCTTTATCCGGGAGGCTGCCGCCCGCGGAATTGAGGTTCATGCTCTGGGAGGAGCTCCAGATTGGATCCTTCAGGACAAACAGATTAAGATGTACAAGCTGATCAATTGGGTGAAAACATACAACAACAGCGTTGCAGCCGAGGAACGGTTTAGAGGAATCCATCTCGATGTCGAGCCGTACGTCATGCGGGCATGGTATGAGGATACGGATACGATGCTGGGGCTTTGGCGGGATACGGTGAGCGGATTTGTCGAAGAAATGAAAATTGAAACCCCCGATTTGATCGCCGGTGCGGATTTGCCGGTCTGGCTGGAGCAATTCAACGTGCCGGACGGGGAGGGGGGGCGGACAACCTTGTCCAACTGGATGATCGGCAAGCTTGACCAAACGACCCTCATGGCTTACCGCGACAATGCGGCAGACATCATCAGCAGCATTGCTACAGAGCTGGGCGAGGCGGAGAGAAACAGCAAGTCCGTCATCGTGGCGGTGGAAACATTGCCGAGTTCCGAGGGCCCCATCTCCTATTTCGACAAAGGCAGCTTGCAAATGATGCGCGAGCTCGGCACCGTGGGCGAAGCGCTTATCAGCCGCGCTCCTTTTACCGGATATGCCGTGCATGATTATGACGGCTGGAGCCGTTTAAAGGAATAGGACGGCATCGGGACAAGGTTGGGACTCCACGAACGCAATTCCGAACGGCTGGGCATAGAGCAGCACGAATTGCCATTGTGAGGAGAGATACTCCGTCTTATTTGAAGCAGTGGAACAAGTAACCAAACTGGAATACGCCGAACCATTGCGGTGGCGCTAAGGAAAGGGGAATGCATAATGGGACGTTATTTTGGAACAGACGGTGTGAGAGGCTTGGCCAATCAGGAACTGACTCCGGAATTAGCCTATAAATTCGGGCGTACAGGTGCGTATCTGATCACGAAACAGAAAGCCAAGGCGTCGATTGTAGTCGGCAAAGATACTCGTATTTCGGGCGATCTGCTAGAGTCTGCTTTAATTGCCGGGATCCTTTCGGTAGGGGCCACGGCTATTCAAGCGGGTGTTATCCCAACGCCAGGCGTTGCCTACTTAACTCGAACCTTGCAAGCGGATGCCGGTGTGATGATTTCCGCTTCGCATAACCCTGTAGCGGATAACGGAATTAAGTTTTTTGGCAGTGACGGCTTTAAGCTGCTTGACGAGCTGGAAGATCAGATTGAGGATTTGATGGATCAGCCGGATGACCGGCTGCCGCGTCCTGTTGGAGCTGATCTTGGGCGTCTGTCTGTGCGTAAAGATGCAGCTGAAATGTATGCGAAATTTCTGGAGAATACAGCGTCTGTTCGTCTGAACGGAATGAAGGTTGTCGTAGATTGTGCGAATGGCGCGGCAGCCCGGATTGCGCCGGCTGTGTTTAGTGCCCTGGGAGCGAATGTCATTCCCTTGGCTGCAGAGCCGGATGGGATCAATATCAATGCAAACTGCGGCTCTACGCATCCGGATGAACTGCGGAAGGCAGTCGTGCGGGAAGGGGCGCAATTAGGCCTTGCATTCGACGGCGACGCAGATCGCTTGATTGCGGTGGATGAGACAGGGGAGCTTGTGGATGGCGACTATATAACGGCAATTCTGGCACGCAGTTTGCTTGACGCCGGTAAGCTGGACCGGAATACAGTAGTCACCACCGTCATGTCCAATATGGGCTTTGTTAAAGCCATGAGAGCCTTGAATATTAACCTGATTCAGACGGCTGTCGGAGATCGCTATGTCGTGGAGGCCATGCGTAAAGGAGGCTATGTACTGGGCGGTGAACCGTCGGGTCACACGATTATGCTGCATCTCAACACGACAGGAGACGGTATTCTAACCGCTGTCCAGCTGGCAAGTGTGTTGGTGAAAACACGGCGACCCTTGAGCGAGTTACGCCAAATCATGCGCTCGTACCCGCAGCTGCTTGTGAATGTTCCGGCCGCAAGCAAGCAAGGCTGGGATGCCAATGTCCGCATTAAGCGGGCGATAGAGGCGGTTGAGGCGGAGCTTGGGGACGAAGGGCGTGTGCTTGTACGTCCCTCCGGAACGGAGCCGTTCATTCGTGTTATGGTTGAGGGCCCCGATGCCGCTTTGCTGGAGGGGTATGCCGAGCGAATTGCTCGCGTCATTCGCTCGGAAACAGGCTTGGTGCACCCTGCATTTCATCCGGTTTCATCGCGTTAGTACCGCAGGGGGCCATTCGTTCGGCTCAGTTGCCCATGTTTCCTTGTTGAGTTAAAGGAAGAGGTAAATGCATACAGGATGCATCGCTCCCGCGGGCTCGAATTCATATTGAACGCAAATAGCCTGACTGTCTCCTGCAGTCAGGCTATTCGATCAGCTTTATTAATTAACGTAAATAAAAAGTTCTTCGTTCCCAAGCATAAGGTGAATTAAGAAATAAACTAACGGTGACGAAAGGACCGCGCAGAATACGAGGATAACCAGCGGAAGGCCGTCAAATTGTTTCTTTTTCTCCGTTTTTATTACCGTTTGCATTCGTATACTCCCCCATTTCAGATCGTATTGTTTGCCTCTGTCGTCCTTAGAACCATCATAGCGGAGTGAAATAAAAAGGTAAGTGATTTAAATCACATCTTCCATCGCGAGGCTTGGAAGGAACGACGGCGATGAAGATCAGCAGCCAAAAGCCTACTTCCGGAATTTCCCTTTTAGATGCATAATAAACTCATAGCACTTGTTACGAGATTGACTACTTTTCCGAGGAGCTGATCCATCCCTATGAATGACGAATCAAACAGAGCGCATGGGCCGGATTTTGAGTTCGGCGTGTACACTTTCGGGGATTTGCTGCCCGATCCGCAAACCGGACGGACCCTGAGCGCCAGGCAGCGTCTGGAAGAAATTGTGGCGGCGGCCAAGCTTGCCGATGAGGCGGGGCTCGACGTCTTCGGCTTCGGCGAGCATCACCGGCTGGATTTTGCGGCTTCTTCCACACCCGTTGTCTTGGCCGCCATTGCCCAGGTGACCAAGCGCATTCGGTTGACGAGCGCCACGACGGTGCTCAGCACCTCCGATCCTGTGCGGGTGTTCGAAGATTTCGCGACCTTGGATTTGATTTCGGACGGCCGCGCGGAGATCATCGCCGGACGCGGGGCGTTTGTTGAATCTTTCCCGCTGTTCGGCTATAAGCTGGACGATTATGAAGAGCTGTTCAAGGAGAAAATCGCGCTGTTGCTTGAGCTGAGCGCCAAGGAACGCGTCACCTGGGACGGCCGATTCCGCTCGGCCTTGCAGGATGCCGAAATCTCGCCCCGCCCCATACAGGAACCGCTGCCGATCTGGATCGGCGTCGGGGGAACCCTGGAGAGTGCGGCGAGAGCCGGTCTGTTGGGGAAAGGGATGGCGATGGCGCTGCTCAGCGGCGATCCGTCCTTCTTCAAGCCGCGGGTCGACATCTACAGGCGAACCTATCTGGAAGCAGGTCATCCTCCTGCGAACCTCAAAGTGTCTGTGAACAGCCACGGGTATATCGCGAAGACATCCCGGCAGGCTCTGGATGAATTTTACCCGTATTATGCCAATTACTGGGGCCCCCTGATGCGGGAGAGAGGGCGCAGCTTCACGATAACGCGATCCGATTTCGAGCGGTTCGTCCGCCCTGAAGAAGGTCTGGCCGTCGGCAGCCCGGAGCAAATCATCGACAAAATCATGTACCAGTATGAGATGTTCGGACATAACCGCTTCGTTGCGCAAATCGATATCGGCGGGCAGCCCTTCGCCAGGGTAGCAGCCGCCATCGAGCTTTTGGCCACGGAGGTCGCCCCGGCAGTACGGCGCGAGATTAGGCGACGGTCAGCGGGAGCTCGCGGCGATTCTTGACGGATATCGCCGCATATAGAGCGAAAACATAACGCCCTTCAGGATGCGGCTTACGCTTCTTGAAGGGCGTTAAAGCATTACGATTGGTTGCGGTTGACTTCTGCCGCATTCAGCATATCACGTTCGTTCTGCGCTTGGTTTCCGTAAAAAGCATCGTCCATCGCCTCGTTGGCTTGTACCGTCCGGGTAGCCTCCAGTTCTTCGGTCTGCTGTGCGTCAAGCCCGTCTATACCCTCTCTGTTGTCAGGCTCCATCGATTGTTCGCCTCCTTCACGAATTGTTGGTAGGTCAGAAGTAGGATGCTGCAAAAACGGCCATCATAACCGTTAGCTTGGAAGACGTGCTGTATCCACTAGTATCGACATGGCTTCATCCCGACCTAAGTCCACTGAACGCGCTGGACTATTGCCTGTTCAGCACGCTTCCAAATAAAGGGTATACTGAACGAAGCGATCTGCTGTTGATGGGGAGATCAGGCATGGAGAACGAAGGGAGACGGGACGGTTGATTAGAAACGGCAAAAAGGAGATTGGCGCTGCTTTATTTTTTATTGGAGTACTCTTATATTCGATCAGATTGGTCTTGACATTATTATCATTATCAATAATAATAAAGTTATAGGAGGTGTACGGTTATGACGGAATCTAAAGCGGATCTTATTTTGCATCCCGTTCGTTTGAAAATCATTCAAGCGCTTATACAAGGACGCAAGCTCACCAGGCAGCAGCTAAGCGCCTTATTCCCGGACATTCCCCAAGCGACGATGTATCGCCATCTGAACAAACTGGAACAAGCCGGATTGATCGTCGTCGTCGAGCAGCGTAAGCAGCGCGGCGCGATGGAGAAATGGTATGCGATCGGGGAGCATGCTGAAAGCGTGCCGAACGAAGAACTGACGGCGATGAGCGCGGAGGAACACATGGAGCTATTCATGAAGTTTGTTTCGGGGCTGATCGGCGATTTCGGACGGTATGTGGCTCAGGACGAATATGATATGCAGCGGGACGGCATTTCAATGAGGCAAACGACGCTTTATTTAAGCGATGACGAATATCGCGAGTTGTTTGAAGAAATCAAGGCGTCGCTTATACGCCGGATGGATAACGGACCTGCGCCTGATCGACGGAGAAGGGCATTTACGAACATCGTTATTCCCGAGCCAAAGAGGAAACAGGAGGAGTCGCCATGAGTACAGATCCGTTCTTGAATAATGCCCGTATCGCCAAGCGGTTGGTTCCGCTATACTTGCTCGTTCCGGTTCTGTTTGCCGGAGCTTTCGCCTATAGCGGGTTCCCGCTCATATGGACGGCGTTCGGCTTGGGAGCGGCCGGCTGGGTCGTCGCTTTCATGCTGCGAGGTCCATTATCCGTGCTGGCGATGAAGAAGCCCGGTTTCGGCAAGACCGTCCTATACGCATCCTCCGGTCCGCTGGAGGAAGGCGTTCGCTATGGCTTGCTGGCGCTTACGTCGGTTCAGGTGAGCTGGGCGGCTTCGCTCGGGCAAGGCTGGGCGGCGGTCGAGGTCGTTTATGTGATGATCCAGGTCGTCGCGATTTCAGCGCTTGCTCACCGACAGGATGAGCAAGCGCTTCAGGCGAAAGCTATACTGGAGTCGCAGGGCTTAACCCAATCACATCCGTTATGGGGGATCGTCGAGCGCCTGTCCGCTAGCGCGTTTCATATTGGCGCGACATTGATTGTAGCGTCGATCCCCTGGACGGTGTTTATCCTGATTCCGCTGCACAGCCTGTTTAATTTAGCAATGGTCCAGCTGGTCAAGCGTTCGGTGGCTTGGGGTGAGGCGTTTGCGGCTTTGCTCGGCGGAGCGTTACTTGGGTTAGGGTTGTACGTATCGGGGGCTTGGTCATGGATATAGAGAATCGAAGCGCTGAAGGAGTGCAGGTAAGCTTATGACCATTGTGGGAAAAGCAGGAAGTGCCGCTTCCAAGCCGAATGTCGACGAAGCAAGGAAACGGTCCCGTTTCTCCGTTTTATTTGAAATTTTTATCGTATCCCTGAAGCTGGGATTGACCTCCTTCGGCGGTCCGATCGCACATTTGGGTTATTTTCGCAGTGAATACGTGAATCGCAGACGATGGATGGATGACCGGAGCTACGCCGATTTGGTGGCACTGTGCCAATTTTTGCCCGGACCTGCGAGCAGTCAGGTCGGCATCGGCATCGGAACGCTGCGCGCCGGTTGGCTCGGCGGGGTGGCGGCTTGGCTTGGCTTCACGGGACCGTCGGTGCTGGCGCTCGTATGGTTTGCTGTTCTGCTGCAGGGGACGGATGCGGCACAAAGCGGATGGATTCACGGCCTTAAGCTTGTTGCCGTAGCTATAGTCGCACAAGCGGTTATCGGCATGGGGCAAAAGCTGGCGGCCGGCCGCGTACGGGCTTCGATCGCCTTCGGCGCGTTCGCCGGTGTGCTGCTCGTCGAGAGCGCCTACGCGCAAATCGCGCTGCTGCTGGCTGCCGGGCTGTTCGGGTATTGGCGCCTGCGGCATGAAACAGAGGGCGATCCGGCACAGTTGAAGCTGACGATAAGCAAGCGAACCGGTGCCCTCTTCCTTGTTCTGTTCGCCGCGCTGTTCACGCTGCTGCCGATAGGCCGCCACTTCTTCGCGCATCCGCTGCTGGCGATGTTCGAAGTGTTTTACCGCGCCGGCTCGCTCGTGTTCGGCAGCGGACATGTCGTGCTGCCGCTGCTCGAGCGGGAGGTCGTCCCCGCCGGCTGGGTCGGGGATGCCGACTTTTTGGCCGGTTACGGCGCCGTTCAAGCGGTTCCGGGTCCGATGTTCACGTTTGCCTCTTACCTGGGCATGACGGCATACGGCGTCGTCGGTGCCGTCGTTGCGACGGCCGCAATTTTTTTGCCGGCGTTTCTGCTCGTATGGGGGGCACTGCCATTCTGGAACGAACTGCGCGGGAAGCCCCGCTTACAAGGCGTTATAGCGGGCGTAAATGCGGCGGTTGTCGGAATTCTGGGCGCCGCGCTGTATGATCCGATTTGGACGTCGGCGGTGACGCACAGGACCGACGCGGCCTTCGCCGTCGTCATGTTCGGATTGCTGCAATTTTGGAGAATGCCGCCGTGGGCTGTAGTTGTCCTTGGCATAGGCTGCGGCGCGCTCGGTATTATTGGATCGTAACGATTTATGGAGGAATTCCCCCGAAGGCGGAAATTGGCCTGCGGATGGTTACGGCTCCCGTTAGCGCCGATCCTTCGGCGGGTACGGGATGGGGAAGCGACGCAGCGTGAGAATGTGTAAACCGACCGAACACAAAGCGGCCGAGAACGCCTCGACGGCTTTGTTCAGGCTGCGGACGAGCATCTTCACCTTCCCGCAAGAACGGCTTGCTTGCCGATCAGCAGAGCAGACCTTGTCCTACCTTCGGCGGACGAAGGGCGGCGCCTTATTTTTTCTTTTTGAACAACCAGGACAAAAGCTCGGAGCCGATGATAAGAAATGACAGCGAGGCGAGCGCGTATGGAACGACCAGCGGGATCGCCCGCAGATCGGAGATATGAATCAAGCGCAGAAATAGCGGGTAAAGCATGAGCAGCAGGACGAAAACGGCGATTTTCATGAAGGGCCTCCGGTAATTCGGGTGAGCTGTTCCGAAAATAATGACCAATTTATGGATAGTATTCATGACTGATCAGGCAAAAATATTGATAATGACGCCGAAAGCCAACTGAACAACAGTCTATTCTATATTGACGGAATCAATACGTCCATACTATTATAACATTATTACTTTAAAGCATGTTCACGTTACACCAAACGGGGGGTCATCGTAAATTGAAAACTTCATTAAAAATTGTTTCGTTGCTGATTGCAGTACCGCTGGTTCTGGCAGGCTGTGGAACGAAACCATCTACTGAAGGCCAAAGTGCAGGAAGCGCTTCCAATGCTCCGGAAGCGAAAAAGACAGTTAAAGTCGGAATTTCGCAGATCGTCGAGCATCCTTCCTTGAATGCGACAAGAGAAGGGTTTCTGGCGGCATTGAAGGACGGCGGATTCGTCGACAAAGAAAACCTGCAGGTCGACTATCAGAATGCGCAGGGCGATTCCACGAACAACTTGACGATCGGGCAAAAATTCGCCGCCGACAAGAAGGATCTTGTCTTCGCGATCGCTACGCCTTCGGCTCAAGCGGTTGTGCAGAACGTCAAAGATACGCCGGTCCTGTTCGGCGCCGTTACCGATCCGCTTAGCGCGAAGCTCGTCACGAGCCTGGACAAGCCGGGCGGCAACGTAACCGGCGCAGCCGATACGCATCCCGATGCCGTACCGAAGCTGATGGACTTCATTGCGTCCGAGTTTCCGAAGGTGAAAACCGTCGGTGTCGTCGTCAACGAAGGCGAGCCGAACGCCGCATTCATGGTGAAAACGGCGGAAGCCGCTTTAGCCAAGCACAATGTTAAAGTTGTGAAAGCGTCGGTGGCGAATCCGTCCGATGTGAAGCAAGCGGCCGAATCGCTCGTCGGGCGCGCCGATGCGATCTACATCACGCTCGATAATACGGTCGTGAGCGGGGTTGAATCGATCATCAAAGTAGCAACCGACAAGAAAATTCCGTTCTTCTCCAGCGACCGCGATACGGTGGAAAAGGGCGCGATCGCGACCTACGGCTTTAAATATTACGATCACGGATACCAAGCAGGCAAAATGGCGGTCGAAATTTTGAAAGGTGCCAAACCGGGCGATATGAAAGTCAGCTATCCGGACAAGCTCGACCTGATCATCAATGCCGCTGCGGCTAAGGCGCAGGGTGTGGAAATCACCGATTCCATGAAAGCCAAAATGCAGGATAAAAACAATCTGTTGAACGCAGCGAAATAAGATTCAGGAACGAAGGATTCGAATTTGTGCTGGGGGGTGACCTCTCTCTTGGTTAGAGAAGGTCACTCTTCCTGCTTTACTGGAGGGAATTAGCAATGCTCGCAAGTACAATGTTTGCGTTAAAAGGTTCGCTGGAGCTCGGGTTGTTTTATGCAATTATGGCGCTGGGCGTTTATTTGACGTTCCGGATTTTGGACTTTCCCGACTTGACGGTGGACGGCAGCTTCACGACCGGCGCCGCCATAGCGGCCGTTATGATTGCGGGCGGCTCTTCGCCGCTCGTCTCGACGTTCGTCGCATTCGTCGGCGGATTGGCGGCGGGCGCGCTCACCGGCCTGCTGCACACGAAGGGAAAGGTCAACGCGCTCCTTTCCGGTATCTTGATGATGATCGCTTTATATTCGATCAACTTGCGGATCATGGGCAAGGCGAATATTCCGCTGCTCGGTGTGGATACGCTGATCACCAACCTGTCGGTGCTGTGGGTGATGCCGTTTGCGATTCTGATTGTCAAGCTGGCGCTTGACTGGTTTTTGCATACGGATTTGGGGCTCGCTTTACGGGCGACCGGAGACAATCCGCGGATGATCCGCAGCTTCGGGGTGAACACGGACAACACGATCATTGTCGGCCTCAGTTTATCGAACGGACTTGTCGCCTTGTCCGGAGCGCTGATTGCGCAGTATTCGGCGTTCGCCGAAATTACAATGGGTGTCGGGATGATCGTGATCGGGCTTGCCTCCGTCATTATCGGCGAGGCGTTGTTTGGCGCCCGAACCGTCTTTCGCGCTACGCTCGCGGTCGTTCTAGGCTCGATCGTGTACCGGTTGATCGTGGCGCTGGCGCTGCGTGTCGGCTTGGAGCCGACCGATATGAAGCTGATGACCGCGCTGATCGTCATCGGCGCCTTGACCCTGCCGATGGTGCGCAAGTCACTTCGCCAGAAAGCCGTTATGCGCCGCCGGGCGCTTGAACTGGAAGCGGAGAACGTTGTGGGCGTTGGCAGAAAGGGCAGACAGGAGGGGAAACGCTGATGTTACGGATCGAGCAAGTATCCAAGTTGTTCAACCCGGGCACACCGGATGAGAAGGTGGCGCTCGCGCGGATCAATCTGCATCTGGCCGAAGGGGATTTCGTTACGGTTATCGGCAGTAACGGCGCCGGCAAATCGACGCTGATGAACATTATCTCCGGCGTGATGGCGCCGGATGCGGGTAAAGTTCAAATCGACGGCAAACAGGTCGACACGCTGCCGGAATTTCGCCGCAGCGCTTGGATCGGCCGCGTCTTTCAGGACCCGATGGCGGGGACTGCCCCAACGATGACGATTCAGGAAAATTTGGCCATGGCGGCCATGCGGAGCAAGCGGAGGGGCCTCTCGATCGGCGTCACGTCGCGCAAACGCCAGTGGTACCGCGAACAGCTCAGCCGTCTCGGCATCGGGCTGGAGGATCGGCTGAACGCCAAGGTCGGGCTGTTGTCGGGCGGGGAGCGCCAGGCGCTCAGCCTTCTGATGGCAACGTTCACGGAGCCGCGCATTCTGCTGCTGGACGAGCATACGGCCGCGCTCGACCCGTCGCGCGCGGAATTGATCACATCGCTGACCGAGCAGATCGTGGCGGAGTTGAAGCTGACGACGCTGATGGTCACGCACAACATGGAGCAGGCGATCCGGCTCGGCAACCGTCTCATTATGATGGACAAGGGCGGCATCATTCTCGATGTGCCTGCACATGAGAAACAGGGCTTGACCGTTGAAGGGCTGCTTCAGCAGTTTGAAAACATCCGCGGGGCGAAGTTCGCCGACGATCGCGTCGTCCTGGGATAATCTTTACGCATACAAACAACCCGACCATTCCAGTAGGAAGGTCGGGTTGTTTGCGTTGGAAGCGGAGGCGCTACCAAACGCTCGGAATCACTTTAATTTCGCGATCGAGCCTGGAGAGGAACGCGTAGTTCGGATTAAACGTGAAGATCCGTTTCATGCGGTAATGCAGCAGTACGACGGCGGTTAGCGCTTCATTCAGGGAAAACCGGTAATCCGGGTATTCCATCAGCAGTCGTCTGGACTCGTGTTCGAGCTCCGAACCGCCGGGAATGATGGTCAGCACGCCCTGCTGGACGGCTTTGTCCACCGTATTGAGGAACACCTGCGCGTCGGTGTAATCAAAATGATTGCGCAGCCACTGGTGGGTTTCGAACACGACGTAATTCGTCGTTGCCAGAGGGCGGTCCAAATCGCTGAGGTCGTAAAAAAGCGAGCGCGCTTTTAAGTAATACGGGTCCTCGGGGTTCATAAACGCCATCCAGGCGGACTGCTCCAGGAAAACCGCTTGCGACAGATTCGTCTGCTCATAAGAAGTCATCGGCCGCTACCTCCCTCGAAGCGCTTGTTTGTCTGCTGACGGTCAAACCGTCGAGGGCCAGCAGCGGGTTTTTCTCGAGCTGAAGGGGGCTCGCCTGGAACACCCGCTCATGGCTTCTCAGCGCAAAGTGCTGTTCCAAAATATAATGTACAACGGACGCAACAGTCGTATGCTGAATTTCGGCCAGCTGACGGCATTTCTCTGCGTACTCGGGCTCAAGCTCGATGAGAGTCGCTTCTTCGTGCGTTTGATTTTCCTCGGCCGAGATGAACTGGGTGGCGGCACTTTTCCATTTTTTCAATTGACTTTGCATGAAATCTTTCGAACTGCTCATGTCCTTCACCTTCCAAAGCTTTAGTAAATGGCGGATCGCTAGGTGTACGTTCATACGTTTCGGATCGGATTATCGTTTTCTGGGCGAATTTGGCGATTTTTGCGGTTTTGTCTGGATTCAACTTATTAAACGTGCCGGTGCCGAATTAAACAGGGGGCGTTTGACACAGATCGGCAAATCCGGCAAGATGAGGGGAGGAGAGTCGTTAGTGCAATCGATGGGGGCGAACGAACGATGAAGCAAGTGTTAAGAGGCGGCGTTCTGTTCTACCGCAAGTTTATTTCGCCGTTAAAGCCGCCGACCTGCCGATTTTATCCAACCTGCTCCGACTATGCGCTGCAAGCGCTCGATAAATACGGCGCGGCCCGGGGAAGCTGGCTCGCCGTCAAGCGCATCTGCAAATGCCACCCGTTCCACCCGGGAGGAATCGACCATGTGCCTTGACATAACCCCCTGTTTTTCGATATATTTGGCTTAATATCCCGTGAACGGATAAGTACTTCGAACGTTTCGCCACACAGAGAGCCGGAGGAGCTGCGAACCGGTTGGCGCATGCGAAGGAAGATGGTCCCGGAGGATTATGAAGGTGAGCTGCAGGAAGAGCGCGAATCGGGTCGCAGGGTGAGCCGGTCGTCAGCGCTTCAGACAGTAAGCTTTCATCGCGGTTCCGGCGTTATCGGAAGGTCGAATGAGACCGCTGAGCCTTGCAAAGCTCCTGCTTTCGTAGTTTACGAGGGCATGGATGCCCGGACGCAGGGGAAGTTGGGTGGTACCACGTGAGCGCGAGCTCTCGTCCCAAAGGGATGAGGGCTCTTTTTGTTGCACGGTCGGCCGCTTCGCCTGCAGCGCCGCCGCTTGAGAGCCTCTTGCCTGACGCCAATAGCGCAAGCAAGATGCGCGTTCTGCGGTAAAACCAAGCTTCCATCCGCAATTCCCATCACCAGAAGGAGGACGATTATTCATGACCGACAATACGAAGCCGAAAAGCTTCTACCTCACCACGCCGATCTATTACCCGAGCGACAAGCTCCACATCGGACACGCCTACTCGACCGTCGCAGGCGACGTAACGGCCCGTTACAAGCGTCTGCGCGGGTACAACGTCATGTACTTGACCGGCACCGACGAGCACGGTCAAAAAATCGAACGCAAAGCCCAGGAAGCGGGCAAAACGCCCCAGCAGTTCGTCGACGATATCGTCGCGGGCATTAAGGATCTATGGAAGAAGCTCGACATTTCGTACGACGATTTCATCCGCACGACCGAACCGCGCCATAAGCAGGCGGTCGAAAAAATTTTCACCCGGCTGATGGAGCAGGACGACATCTACCTCGGCCATTACGAAGGCTGGTACTGCACGCCGTGTGAATCGTTTTTCCTGGAGAACAAGCTTGTAGACGGCAATTGTCCGGACTGTGGGCGCCCGGTGGAATGGGTGAAGGAAGAAAGTTACTTTTTCCGCTTGAGCAAATATGCGGACCGCTTAATCGAGTTCTACGACGCGAACCCCGATTTCATTCAACCCGAGTCGCGCCGCAATGAGATGATCAACAACTTCATCAAGCCCGGTCTCGAAGACCTGGCCGTCTCCCGTACGACGTTCGACTGGGGAATCCGCGTGCCGGGCAACCCGAAGCACGTCATCTATGTGTGGATCGATGCGCTCTCGAACTACATCACGGCGCTCGGCTACGGCAGCGATGACGATAGCCGTTACCAAACCTACTGGCCGGCGGATGTGCACCTGATGAGCAAGGAGATCGTCCGCTTCCATACGATCATTTGGCCGATCATGCTGATGGCGCTGGACCAGCCGCTCCCGAAAAAAGTATTCAGCCACGGCTGGCTGCTGATGAAGGACGGCAAAATGTCCAAATCCAAAGGCAACGTGGTCGACCCGGTGACCCTGATCGACCGTTACGGTCTCGATGCGCTGCGTTATTACTTGATGCGCGAAGTGCCCTTCGGCTCCGACGGCACATTCACGCCGGAAAGCTTCGTGGAGCGCATTAACTTCGACCTCGCGAACGATCTGGGCAACCTGCTCAGCCGTACAGTCGTCATGATCGACAAGTATTTTAACGGCGTTGTGCAGCCTTACCTTCCGAATGCGACGGAGTTTGACGCCAGCCTGCTCGATACGCTTGAAACAACGGTGCATAAGGTGGAGGAGGCGATGGAGAAGCTCGAGTTCTCGTTAGCGCTCACCGCCATCTGGCAGCTGATCAGCCGAACGAATAAATATATCGACGAGACGCAGCCCTGGAACCTTGTCAAAGACGAGGAGAAGCGCCCGACGCTGGGCTCCGTGCTGTACGTGCTGGCGGAGAGCTTGCGCATTTCCTCCGTGCTGCTGCAGCCGTTCCTGACCCAGACGCCTCGTAAAATGTGGCAGCAGCTCGGTATCGAGGAGGGGGCGCTCACGGCCTGGGATACCGTCCACGCCTTCGGCACGCTGCCGTCCGGCACGCGCGTCCACAAAGGCGAAGTGATGTTCCCGCGTCTGGAGGCGGACAAGGAAATCGCCTTCATCGCCGAGTCGATGGGCGGGGGCAAAGCCGCAGCACCGGCCGAAACGGCGGCGCAGCCTGAACCCGCCGCGCCCGGACCGGACGATGCGGAGAAGACTCCCGAAATCGAGATCGACGATTTCTTCAAAGTCGAGCTCCGCGTCGCTCAAGTCATCGCCGCCGAGCCGGTGAAGAAAGCCGACAAGCTGCTGAAGCTGCAGCTCGACCTTGGCTATGAGCAGCGTCAGGTCGTCTCCGGCATCGCCAAATTTTACACGCCCGAACAAATGGTTGGCCGCAAAGTCATCTGCGTTGTCAACCTGAAGCCGGTTAAGCTGCGCGGCGAACTATCGCAAGGCATGATTTTGGCTGCCTCTCATGGCGACCAGCTTACCCTGGCGACCGTTGCGGAGGATCTGCCGAACGGTGCCATCGTCAAATAAGTGTGAACCCTCTGCCAAACGCATGAATAATTGCGCAGGTAGAGGGTCTTTTTTTCTTGTTCGTAAAATCTACATTTAGCGTTGACATCCGGGGAAGCGGGTCGTATAATCACCATAGTTAATAAAAAATATTACGATTTACATGGCGGAGGTATATTATTCATGTTCCAGTACGTACGGACCCGGTCATTCCTTATTCCCCTGACATTGATTCTGCTCTTTTCCATGCTGACGGCCGCATGCGGTTCACCGCAGCCCAAGCTTGTTGACGGCAAAATGAACATCGTCACGAGCTTTTATCCGCTCTATGATTTCGCAAGCAAAATAGGCGGCGAGCATGTCAACGTCATCAATCTGGTGCCTGCGGGCGTCGAGCCGCACGATTGGTCGCCGAAGAGCCGCGATATGCAAAATTTGTCCAGCTCCGACCTGTTCTTATATTTAGGCGCAGGCTTCGAAGGCTGGGTCCACGATACGCTTGACAGTATGAAGAAGGACTCCAAGGTAACAGTCGTCGAGACGAGCCAGGGCATCCAGCTGCTGCCCGGTACCGAGGAAGAGGAGCACGGCCACGAAGACGAGCATGCGAAAGACGAGCAGGCGAAAGACGAGCAGGCGAAAGACGAACACGCTCACGGCTCGACCGATCCTCACGTCTGGCTGTCGCCGGTCAACGCCAAACAGATCGCGCTGAACATCAAGGAGGCGCTGGTGAAGGTCGATAGCGCGCATCAAGCCGACTACGAAGCTAATTTCAAGCGATTCGCGGACCAGCTTGACGAGCTTCACAATAAATACAAAACCCAGCTCGCCCAGCTGCCCAAGAAGGAAATCGTCGTTACGCACCATTCCTTCGGCTATTTGGCCAAAGAGTACGGACTTACGCAGAAGGCGCTTATGGGGCTGTCGCCGGACGCCGAACCGACGTCCAAGGACATCCAGCAAATGATGCAGTTCGTGAAAGACAATCAAGTGAAATACATTTTCTTCGAGGAGCTTGTGTCCGATAAACTGGCCAAGACGCTTGCCAAAGACGCCGGGGTTGAAACGCTGGTGCTCAATCCCCTCGAGGGGCTGACCGAAGAACAGGCGAAGCAGGGAGCCGATTATTTGTCCATTATGGAAAACAATTTGAATAATTTAATAAAAGCATTACAATAGAGGGGAGACCTTCCGCTTAAGGAGCTTTGCTTATGGATACGAATGCTCGTTCCGGATGTCATCAACAGATCGTCACGATCGATGACATCTTTTTTTCTTATGAGAACAAAACCGTCATCGACGGGCTCAGCTTTTCCGTGCTTGAACGCGATTTCGTCGGGCTGGTCGGCTCGAACGGCGCAGGCAAGACGACGCTGCTGAAAATGATCGTCGGCTTGCTGAAGCCGACCCGCGGCGAAATCAGGCTATTCGGCGAACCGGTCGGTTCGTTTCGCGACTGGGAGCGAATCGGTTACGTGCCGCAGAAGAATGCGCTTAACCCGCTGTTCCCGGCAACCGTGAGGGAAGTGGTCACATCCGGCTTGTTTAACAAGAAAAGCATGTTCCGCCGTTTAACCGCAGCCCAGCGCAGCAAATGCGACGATGCGCTGTATGCGATGCGCATTGAGGATTTAGCCGACCGACGCATCGGCCAGTTGTCCGGAGGCCAGCAGCAGCGGGTGTTTCTCGCCAGAGCGCTCGTCAATAACCCGGAGCTGCTCATTCTGGACGAGCCGACGGTCGGCATCGACGCCGAGACGCAGGGGGCTTTCTTCCGTATGATCCGGCATATGCATGAGCATCACCATATTACGTTCATCATGGTGTCCCACGACATGGATATGCTTCAGTCGTATATCGGCTCGGAGCCGAAGCAGCGGCGCGGCGGATTATCCTTTTATGTGAAACATACGCATGCGCCCGAGAACTGCGGGGAGACCGATCTGGTCCATTCCATGCACCAGCTTCGCGAAACGGTGGAAGTATTGACGTAGCTTTGTCCGGAAGGCTATGCCACCGGTTCGAAAGCGGGAAATAGGAGAGAGCAACTTGGACATATTTACCGAATACTTTTTTCAACGTGCCCTGCTGGGCGGCTTGCTGATCGGCCTGGTCGCCCCGTTGATGGGCGTATTTCTAGTGCTGCGCCGTCTCTCGATGATCGGAGATACGCTGGCTCACGTGTCCATTGCGGGCGTGGCGCTCGGTTTTCTGATCAATGTATACCCGATCGGGGTTGGCCTGTTGTTCGCACTAATCGCTTCATTCGCGATCGAACGTCTGCGCAAAGCGTACAAGACCTATGCGGAGCTGTCCATCGCGATTATTATGTCCGGCGGCGTGGCGCTGGCGACGATGCTGTTTACGCTGGGCAAAGGGTTTAATATTAATGTAATGAGTTACTTCTTCGGCAGCATCTATACGCTGGACAACACCGATCTGTGGGTCGTTGGCGGCGTCGCAGTCATCGTGATTGCTTTTGTAGCCATCAATTATAAAGAGATGTTCCTGCTGTTTTTCGACGAGGACGCTGCCGGAGTCAGCGGACTGCCGCTGCGCTTTTATAACATCATGATTACGATGCTTACCGCGCTTGTCATTAGCGTGTCGATCAAAATCGTCGGCGCGCTGCTTGTTTCGTCGCTGCTGACGATTCCGGTCGCTTGCAGCCTGCTTGTGGCCCGCAGCTTTAAGCGTTCGATTTTTTGGTCGATATTGTTCGCGGAAGCGGCGGTATTGATCGGATTGATTAGCGCAGGCTTGTGGGACTTGGCGCCGGGTGCATCGGTCGTGCTCGTATTGATCGCGCTGCTCATCGGCATTTTATTCGTCAAACGGGGATTGCGCTCGTAGAAAGGAGACAAATATCGTGGAACTGAATGTATGGATCGCGCTTTGGGCCGGGCTGATCTCCTTCATCTCTCCCTGTGTGCTGCCGCTGTATCCTTCGTTCTTATCTTACATTACCGGCGTTTCCGTCGGTCAGCTGAAGGACGGTCAAAAGTCCGGCGAGATCCGGTTTAAGCTGGTTACGCATACGCTCAGCTTTGTCGTCGGTTTTTCCGTTATCTTTTACAGCCTGGGGCTTGGAGCGAACGCCGTGGCGACGGCTTTCTTCGATAACCGCGATTTACTCCGGCAGTTGTCGGCCATCTTCATCTTCGTCATGGGACTGTTCTTGCTTGGTATTTTCCGTCCGCAATGGCTGATGAGGGAGCGCAAGCTGCAAATCAAGACGAAACCGGCCGGTTACCTCGGATCGCTATTGATCGGCATAGGCTTCGCAGCCGGATGGTCGCCTTGTATCGGACCGATTTTGTCGGCGATGCTGGTGCTGGCCGCCAGCGAGCCGAATTCGTGGCTGCCGCTCATCACCGCCTATTCGCTTGGCTTTGCCATTCCGTTTATCGTCCTTGCTTTTTTCATCGGCTCGACGAAGTGGATACTCAAATATTCCGCGGTCATGATGAAAGTCGGAGGCAGCGTGATGCTGATCATTTCCGTACTGCTCTATACCGATCAAATGACGCGTATCACGATCTGGCTGCAGCGCATAACGCCCGCTTGGATCGGCTAATTTCCGCTCCCGCGTTCAGGTGAAATATTCGATCTTCGACTCGGGAAAATGAGTAAAGATACGTTCCGTAATAAACTCGCGCAGCGCATTAGCCTGTTCGTCCGGATATACGTACTTGCCTTGGCCCCAGCGGCCCCATTTGTATTTACGCTTCGCTTCGTCCATTTCCAGCTTCGTCTTCGGATAGCGACGTTCGATGACCGTTTTGGCGGTTTTCGTGAACCGGTGCTGAATCAGCTCAAAGGTTAAATTCGAGGTCGCTTCCCGGGGGAGCGCCTCTTTTAGTTGGTGCAGCAGCTCGGCGTACCCTTCCTCCCACCCTTCGTGCCAAATGATGGGGGCAATGATGAACCCGAGCGGATAGCCGGCCCTCGCCACTTTGGAGGCCGCGGCAATCCGCTCGTGGAAGCTGGACGTGGCCGGCTCAAAGTTTTTGATCACATAGTCGGCATTCACGCTGAAGCGGAAACGCGTATGGCCGTTGTGCTTGGCATCGAGCAGCGGTTCGACGTGGTGAAACTTCGTCACGAAGCGCAGACGTCCTAGCGGCTGTTTCCCCATAAACTCGATATATTCCTTGAGCGATCCGGAAATATGCTCCAGGCCGACGGGATCGGACGTACAGGCCGCTTCGAAACGGGTGATTTCAGGAGCCCGCTCTTCGATGTATGTTTGGGCTTGCGCCAAAATATCATCAGTATTAACATAGACGCGAATATAAGGCTTCGCTCCGAGCGTCGTTTGCAAATAACAGTAATGGCAATGGGCCATACAGCCGGTAGCCACCGGTATGGCGTACTCGGCGGAAGGCTTGGAAGTGTCAAACTTCAGTGTCTTGCGGATCCCGACCACGAGCGTCCGCTTGGCGATCCGATACTTCTCGAGTTCGCTGTCGCCGGGTAAATTCGTAATCCGGTTGTGCGACGTCGTCATCCGAATCGGCAAGCCTTCGCGCGTTGCCCATTCATGGATACGTTGCCCCTTCGGGTACTCCAGTGCATCCGGCTCGAAATAAACGAGTTCCGGCACGAATACTTGCGTTTGCCGGATCGGAGGGGCGAGCAGCTCGGTCGACATACATTTCCTCCTTTGGAGTAGTAGACTTGCCTATGGCATTAAGCTTATGATATAGTTAGTAACGCTAATTCGACCTTATTAGATTGCATCAGGTTCAGCTTTTCGACTCGTGGTAATTTGATGGGTCACATCTCGTCATGGGAATACAGGAGGAACGCGCATGGCAACGCCGAGTATGGAAGATTATTTGGAGAAAATATACAAATTGATCGATGAGAAAGGCTACGCGCGCGTGTCTGACATTGCCGAAGGTCTCGAAGTTCATCCATCTTCAGTAACAAAGATGATTCAGAAGCTGGATAAAGATAACTACTTGATTTATGAGAAATACCGCGGGTTGGTTCTGACGACCAAGGGACAGAAAGTCGGTAAACGGCTTGTCGACCGCCATCAGCTGCTCGAGCAATTTTTGACGACAATCGGCGTTTCGGAGGATAACATATATAAAGATGTGGAAGGGATCGAGCACCATTTAAGCTGGGATTCGATTACATGCATCGAGGCGCTCGTGGAATATTTCAGGCGGGACACTTCGCGCGGCGAAGATTTGATCAAGCTGAAGACGGAGTTGGAAGAATCGTAACTCGGGCATCTGCCTGTTCGTCATCATTTTAGAAGCTTAGGCCTTCGGGTTTAAGCTTTTTTGTATTTTCGCAACAAAAAGAGCATATGTACAATCCTTTCCCTCATACATAGACTGTGAGACCCACGGTAGCGCTTAATGGGAAGAGGGGATGCCTGTGTGAACATCAATGCGGTTTTCCAGGGCGGAGGCGTCAAAGGTATTGCGTTGGCCGGTGCCGTATCAGCCATCGAGCGGCTAGGCTACGGCATTCACCAGGTGGCGGGGACTTCCTCGGGAGCCATCGTCGCTTCGCTGGTTGCGGCCGGTTATCGGGCGGATGAAATGAGAACTATTATTGAAGGAACGCCGTTTACGGAGTTTTTGCAGCGCGCGCCTATATTCAATACCAAAGTGATCGGGCCTTTATCCAGACTTTTTCTCAAAAAAGGACTGTACTCCGGCGAAGCGCTGGAGCATTGGATTTATCAGCTGCTGCTGGCCAAGGGTATTCGGACGTTCGGCGATCTGAAATCGAATCAATTGCGGATTGTCGCTTCGGATATATCCGGGCGGAAGCTGCTCGTACTGCCGGACGACATTGCGCAGTATGGGGTCGATCCGAAGCGGTTTCTCATCGCGAAAGCGGTGCGGATGAGTACGAGTATCCCTTATTTCTTCGATCCCGTTGTGATCCGCAAGAAAACAAACTTGCCTCGCAAGCGAGGAGAGAAGTTTGCGGATCAATTCGTTTACATCGTCGACGGCGGACTGCTTAGCAACTTTCCGTTATGGTTGTTCGACAACGACGACCCAACGAAGGTGGATAGTCTCACGCCGACGATCGGATTTCAGCTGGTAGGCCGCGGCACGGGAAAGCCCAATACGATTTTCGGTCCCGTCTCGATGCTGCGGGCGTTATTCTCGACGATGCTGGATGCGCATGACGACTATTACATTCAAGAGCATAACCGCTTTCGTTCCGTCAAAATTCCGACGCATGGCATTGGTGTCACCGATTTCGATTTGACGCCCGAGCAAAGCGTGGAGCTGTTTGAATCAGGGATGAAATCGACGATGGCTTTCTTCGGGAAGTGGAAGTTTACCGATTATAAGCATCATTACTTGACGCATGTGTGCCGGGTCACGCCCAAGCCGGAAGAACCCCCTCAGAAGAAAAGTTTAACGTAAAATGAGAACAGCCGGCCCTCAGGGCCGGCTGATCTTATTAATGATATTTCGGAGGTTCGTCGTCGTTGCTGTCCTTACTGCCGGGAATGACGCGGAAGTTGGCTTTCTTTCGTTTGCCCCGCTGGAATCGACCGGTCGGCGCCGAGCGATTCGGGCGTTTCCAGGTATTCGGCGGATATCTATACAGGAAGAAGATAACGCCGAATACGAGTACAGGCAGCAGCACGGCTCCCGGATTAGAAAATACGGTGGCCAAGATGCCGATCGCCAGCAAGCCGAAGAGAATGTAAGCTATCGTGTTATTTCGATTTCTCATGTGAGGAGCCCCCTTTACAGAATCGAAGTTATTGATTTTGCATCTGCCGGTCGATTTCCCGCATGCGGTTGAAGGAAGCGATGGATACTTCCACCTGCGAATCGTCAGGTTCTTTCGTAGTCAGCAGCTGCAGCCATAGCCCCGGATACCCGAGATAGCGAAGCACAGGCACTTCTCTTAAGTTGTTCGTAAACCGCAGCGCTTCATACGAAACGCCGATAACGACCGGCAGCAGCACGATCCGCTGCACGATACGTTCGATGAACGAGTTATATTCGAAGAACGAGTAGATCACAACGCCAATCAGCACCGTGAAGACGATAAAGCTGCTGCCGCAGCGATAATGCAGCGTATTGAACTGCTGCACGTTCTTCACGGTCAGCTCGACGCCGGCTTCATAAGCGCTGATCACCTTATGCTCGGCGCCATGGTATTGGAACAATCGTTTGATCATCGGGGTGAGCGATATGGCGTAAATATAGCCGACGAGCAGAACGATTTTGATTAAGCCTTCAATTAAATTGTGGCCGATTTGATTCTCGAACATGTTTCCGAATACCACTTGCTCGACCGCCGTGGGAACGAGGGTAAAGACGAATTTTCCGAACAAGAACGATAAGATTCCGATGAATGCGACGCCGAGGTACATCGATATTTTGGCCGCGACGGATTCTTTCTTTTCTTGCTTCGCGTCGTTATCCTCTTCCGCAAACACTTCAGCGGCAAAATTCAAATGCTGGGCGCCCTTCGCGCTCGCTTCCACGATCCCGACGATACCGCGGATAAAAGGGATTTTTTTGAGCGTTTGCACCCAGGGTATTTCTTTTTTCGGCACTTCCAAATACTGAATGGTCTGGTCTTTACGTCTAACGGCGGTCACATGGACCTTCTGACCGGCAAACATGACACCTTCAATGACGGCTTGTCCGCCGTATATCGCTTGTTGCTGATTGTTCGACACAACGATGCACCTACTTTTTGGAATGAATGGTTAGCGATGAGGATACCGTGTATTTATTGTAACGAATCGGCGCGCATAATGCTACTTGTTTATCGGCCGCAGTTTTGGTCATACTAGGCATGATCGGAAATGGAGGAGGGACGAAGCTTATGCAGCAGCAACAACGTCATGAACAAGCCAAGACAAATAAATGGACGTTCGCGTTCTATATCGGGTTATTTGCCGGCCTGATCTGGGGCGGATTGAAAATCATTGAACATTATTTTCATTTCACCTCGCTGTCGCCCGGATTTTTATTGGAGCCGTTTTTCTTGCATTCCTTTCTGTCCTCCTGGCCGGGATATTTACTCGGTTGGGGCGCCTTTATTGTGATGTCCGTCGCCGCCGCTTTATTGTATGCCCTCATTCTGGCAAAAGCACGAGGCTCCTGGTTCGGTCTCTTTTACGGCGCCGCATGGTGGGCGGCCATTTTTATGTTCATCGGACCGGTCACGGGAATGATGCCGTGGATGATCCGTATGGATTTGAATACGATCTTGACCGACGCTTGCCTGTTCTTGATTTGGGGATTGTTCATCGGATACTCGATTTCCTTCGAATTTACGGATGAGCGAAGCCGCGAGCCCTACCGTAAAAAGCCGGGAACGCCGGAGGCTGTGTAAAAAAAAGTTCTCAAACCGATGAAACATATGGTAAAATAGCAAAGGTTGTGCTGTTTTTCACGGTAAGGAGGACATTCGGTGAAACAAATCTTGTTGTTGAACGGGCCGAATTTGAACATGCTCGGTGTTCGTGAGCCGGGTGTTTACGGAACGCTAACGCTGCAAACAATCGTAGAGAAGCTGGGCAAAGTGGCCGGTGCTTTAGGTGTCGGACTTGAGAGCTTCCAATCGAACCACGAAGGCGAATTGATCGACCGCATACATAGCGCTTACGGCACGAAGGATGGCATTCTTATTAATCCGGGCGCTTTCACCCATTATAGCTACGCGCTGCGCGATGCGATCAGTACGGTAGCGATTCCGACCGTTGAAGTTCATCTCTCGAATATTCATAAAAGGGAATCGTTTCGACACGTTTCGGTGCTGGCTCCGGTCGCTCTCGGACAGATCGCCGGTTTTGGCGCGGACAGCTACGAGCTCGGCTTGCGAGCGCTCGTTCTACATTTTGAACGTTCGGAGGGATAACGATGCAGCAGCAGCGAATAAACCGGCTTCGGTCGATCATGGAACAGCAAGGGCTGCAAGCTTTGCTGATTACGAACGCCACGAACCGGATGTACATGACCGGGTTTACCGGATCGGCCGGCTATGTGCTGATCACAGGCCAGCGGGCGGTGCTGTTAACGGATTTCCGTTATATGACGCAGGCCCCGCAGCAAGCGATAGGCTACGAAGTGGTGGAGCACGCTCCGAACCCGATGGTAACGATTCTGGACATATTGACGGGCGCAGGGCTCCGCAAGCTCGGGTTCGAGCAGCAGGATCTGACTTACGCCTCCTACGTTTCGTACGGCAAAGCACTGAACGGCATCGACCTGGTTCCTACGGATAAGCTCGTCGAAACGCTGCGCTTGATCAAGGACGACACGGAAATCGCAATTATGCAAGCGGCGGCTGATCTGGCGGATCGCACGTTCTCCCATATCTTAGGCTTATTGAAGCCGGGGTTGAAGGAGAAGGACATCGCGCTCGAGATCGAGATGTTCGTACGCAAGCACGGAGCGGCTTCGACTTCGTTCGAAACGATCGTCGCATCGGGCGAACGCTCCGCACTGCCGCACGGTAAAGCAAGCGACCGGGTCATCGGCACCGACGAATTTGTCAAGCTCGATTTCGGCGCGTACTATCAAGGATACTGCTCCGACATTACGCGTACCGTCGTACTCGGTAAGCCTGCGGACAAGCACCGTGAGATCTACGGTATTGTGCTGGAAGCGCAGCTTGAAGCGTTGAGCCGCATTCGTCCGGGCATGACCGGACGGGAAGCGGATGCCGTCGCCCGCGACGTCATCAAGCGGCACGGCTACGGCGATTTCTTCGGACACGGCACCGGCCACGGGCTCGGGATGGAAATTCACGAAGCGCCGCGGCTCTCCGTACAGGGAGATATCGTGCTGGAGCCGGGGATGGTTGTAACGGTCGAGCCTGGCATTTATTTACCCGGCTTCGGCGGAGTACGCATTGAAGACGACATCGTCATTACAGAGAACGGTAACCGCAGGTTGACGCAATCAAGCAAAGACTTGATTGTGATTCCATAAAGCTTACACCTGGTAGCGGCGGTACGCCGTCTGCTCACATTTTTAGGGAGGTTTTTTAAAGTGATTTCAGTTAACGATTTTAAAACAGGCTTAACCATTGAAGTGGACCACGATTTGTTCACGGTTATCGATTTCCAGCACGTAAAACCGGGTAAAGGCGCGGCCTTCGTCCGTTCCAAGCTGAAAAACCTGCGCAACGGCAACACCGTCGAGCGTACATTCCGCGCCGGCGAGAACGTTAGCCGCGCTCATATTGAGAACCGCCAGATGCAGTACCTGTATGCGAGCGGTAAAGAGCATACGTTCATGGACACGGAAACGTTCGACCAAATCAACCTCGATCAAAAGCAAATCGAATGGGAATTGAATTTCCTTAAAGAAAACATGATGATCAACATCTTGAGCTATCAAGGCGAGATCCTGGGGATCAACCTGCCGAACAGCGTCGAGCTGAAAGTCGTCGAAACCGAGCCGGGCATCAAAGGCAACACTGCGCAAGGCGCGACCAAAAACGCCAAAGTCGAAACCGGCCTCAACGTTCAAGTGCCGCTCTTCATTAATGAAGGCGATGTGCTGCTGATCGATACTCGCGAAGGTCAATACATTTCGCGGGCGTAAAGACGTCCTTCTCACGCCTAAAGAACCGTACCCTCTATATCGGGGTACGGTTCTTGGCGTTAGTTGGAGCTGTTCATGTACTTGACAACAGGCCATTTTTCTTTGCGCAGCACCTCCAAGAATTCAGGTCCAACATGCAAGGTATCCTGTACAAGCTCGTGCGGGGTTAGCGCCATCCACTGGTTCAAGGAAATATCGGCGAAGCGGTCGCTCTTGAACATCTCTAGAAACCAGAGCGTCCGGTCGCCGGTATTTTGAATGTAATGCCCGCAGGCAAACGGCACGTAGCCGACGTCTCCGGCTCTGTAGTTGAAGGTGCGGGCCGTGCCGTCGGCCGCGAATACCGTCATACGTCCCTTGCCCGATAGATAGTATTGCCATTCGTCGTTGTTCGGGTGCCAGTGCATCTCTCGCATCCCGCCCGGCTCGATTTCCACCAGCGCTCCGGCAATGGTAATCGAGATGGGGAAGTTGGAGGAATCTACGATACGCACCGTACCGCCGGGAGTGCGGATCGGTTCCTGAGCGAGCAGCCGGTGTTTGAAGCTTTTCGGCACAGTGCCGTACGGATCCGCGACCTTTTGGGTTTCAAGCGCACCGGGCACCTTGCTCTGAAACAAATATCGCTGCTTCGACGGGATATGGGAAAAGGCGCTTTCCGGCACGCCGAAGTTCGCAGCCAGTACGTCCTTCGGCGTGTGAGCGAACCAGTCGGAGATGGTGAAGGTATCATTCTCGGAAAAACGGCCGTCGTCGAAGACCAGCAGAAACTCGCAGCCTTCCTCCAAGCCTTGAATCGAATGCGGGATGCCGGGTGGAAAATACCACAGGTCGCCTACGCCCATATCATCGATAAAGTTTCGCCCGTCCTGATCAACTGCAGTAATGCGCGCCCGGCCGCTGATCATGAAAGCCCACTCCGCTTGTTTGTGCCAGTGTAACTCCCGTACGCCGCCCGGCGTCAGCCGCATATTCACACCGGAAAGCGTAGTCGCGACCGGCAGCTCTCTTACCGTCACCTCCCGCGCCCAGCCGCCGTGCTCTAAGCGCATATGGGTGTCGGAGAATGAAAACTTCAGATTGGGGACCGTACCGGAGTCAGTAGCCGGTGGAACCAACATATCGGGATTCTCAAGATCCCGCATGACGTCACGCGGACCGGTATCGGTTGCGCCTGCACCGTCATCCCTTATGGGCTGCGGTATATGCAGCGGCGCTGCATGATCCGGAGGAAGTCTATCCATCAAACATGCTCCTTTGTATTTTAATAAAAAAATGAGGGTCATCATTTATTTTATTAGTTTATGAAGCATATTCGCGTGTATGCCAGTTGACCTTGTGCGGCAAACCAATCCATGTCTGTCCTGCAGGCTACAGCAGCGGAGCAAGCAGGCGCGCCGCTTGCTCCAGCGTTCGGCGCGGAAGGGAACGCTGAACCAAATCTTCGATGCGCAGCTGTACGGAATCAAGGAGATCGCGCTCGAATTGCTCGGTAAGTTCACGCGCCACGCCGACACTGTACAAGATTTCGCATACCTCGTAATCAAGGCGGAAACTTCTCAGATCATAATTGGCGGCGCCGACTTCGGCAATTTCGCCATCGATGATCATCACCTTCGCGTGCAGCATCCCTTTGTCGTATTGGTAAATATGAACCCCGGCTTCCAACAATTCTCCGTAGTAAGTGAGGCTTGCAAGATCAACGATTTTTTGATCCGATTGGCGGGGAACCAGCATTCTTACCCGTACTCCACGCGCCGCGGCTGTCTTGATGGCCATCATAATATCTGCATCGGGCACAAAATAGGGGGTTGTGATATCAAGTGTCCGGTCCGCTTGGGTCAGACAAATGAAGTACGCTTCCCGGATAACTGGAGTAGGAATTCCGGGGTTGCCTTCCAGCGTCTGCACGTAAGCTTCATGCAGCGCTTCTTTCTGCTGACCGGTGTCAGTACCGCTGCCAGCTGTGGTGCCAGGTTCGACGCTCCATTCGGTCAACCAGCCGGAAATTGCGGCCCTGCCGGAAGGGTCGATATTTTTCGAAAATGGACTTGGCTGCTGAATGGGCTTACGTGTAGGCGCAATGTTGGCGTTCGAACGTGTCTTCGTCCGGCTCTGTTCCGGAGAAGCGATCCCCCAGTGGGAATCGAAAACGGCCAGTAAGTCCACGGCAGCCTCACCTGCGATGAACAGATGGGTGTCGCGCCAGAACCCTACGTTTGGCTTCATCCCGGTATACTCATACCCGACATTGATACCGCCTGTAAAGGCTTCCGCTCCGTCAATGACAACGATCTTGCAATGATCCCGGTAATTCCAATTGGACAGTACCCATGGGAAGCGCATCGGAAAAAACGTGCGGCACTCAATCCCCGCATCCATCATTCGAAGAATTTGAGCCCGCGGAAATTTCCGGCTTCCCCAACCGTCTCGAATAAAGCGGACCCGCACGCCGGCTGCGGACCGTTCGATCAGCAGGTCGGTGATGCGCCTGCCTATCTGATCATCGCGGTATATGAAATACTCGATATCAATTGTTCTTTGTACGTTCTGTAAGGATTCGATAAGTTTCTCATAGGTTTCGATGCCGTTAATCAGCACCTGAACACGGCCGGTCCGAAGCCCATGCACGGTCAAATGGCGTAAAGCATGGGCGATAGCCGAGGCTGAGCGGCTAAATGAACCAGGCAGCGTGTCCGTCTCATTATGCGGAGAGGTCAGTCTTTCTCCACGTATACGCACAGGATTGGATGTGCAGAGATACAGTCCAAATCCGATGACAGGTATAATAAGACTGATGGTTAGCCAGAACAAAGCCTTGGCCGGCTTGCGTGCTTCGCGTACCGCAACGATTAACATCAAGAGTGTATTTATGAGATACAGCCCCAAAATAAACACCAAGCGAATCCCTCCTTTATCTATATAAGCTGTGCGAATTGCAATGAGTATATACAAAATTTACTGCGGCAGACCGTCTCTCCAAGGTACTAGAACAATATAGTACTATCCAACAAGGAAAAACGCTTTAAAATAGGGGATAAGCAAATAAGTTGAAGTTCGCATGCTTCAAAAGTAAACGCGAGGGATGAGTTCACTTGGAAACTATGGAACGCTTATCCACTTTAAAAAAGCATGAAACTGACTGTTACAGCATCTGCTATTATCTCTTACAATGTGAACAGACAGCTTTGGAAGCAGCCCAAAAGGCGCTGTGCAACCTGATAAAGTGCGATTTATTTTTTGTTGCCGATGCCCATACGGTACGTGAGCTGCTTCGCAAAGAGTCCATCCAATCCTCCCTTCAAATAAAAAAGAACACTCATCTGACCTAGCCGAAAACAAAAAAGTCCTTGAAGATGACCCGAGCGATGAATGTCGCTCGGGTTTTTCGTTTCATACGATTCATATGAATACGGCGGAAAATTGACTCTTGAATCCGCATAATTGTCTGCATATTGTAAATCGAAAATTGTTTATGATTAGTTCATAAGAAAAACCAAGGAGTGATGGGGGAAGAGCGGTAGCGGGTTGAATCCCAACAAAATGAAAGCGTTTAACTAAAGGAGGCATGTGAAAATGGCAATTAACAAGCTCAAGCCAGAAGCGCATTCGGAGATTGAAGATCTGCTTGCCAGAGCGGAAGCGATCGGCAAGCTTGCCGAAGCCGAGGCCGTAGAAGCCGACAAGAATGCACGATTCTCCGAACGAGTGGCCCAAGCCATCGAGGAGGCCGGGTTCCACAAGCTGATGCGTCCCAAAAAATACGGCGGACTGCAGGTAGACTTGGGGACGTACGTTGACATCGTCCGCACGGTGGCAAGGCACAGCGTTGCTGCCGGTTGGCTCGTCTATTTCTACTCCATGCACGAATTGTGGGTGGCTTATCTGCCAACGAAGGGCAGCGACGAAATATTCAAGAAGGGCGGACTGCTCGCCGACGTTGTCGCTCCGATCGGCCGTGTGGAGAAGGAGGGGGACGGTTATCGTCTCTACGGGCATTGGAATTTCTGCAGCGGAGTTCTGTGGAGCGATTGGGTCGGGCTTGGCGCTCTCGTGGAGCTGCCGGACGGTCAAGGCCCTGAATATTGCTTGATGGCGGTGCCGAAGTCCGACTTCAAGATCGTGGAAAACTGGGATACGATCGGACTTCGCGCTTCGGGAAGCAACGGGGTAGTCGTAGACGGCGCCTTTGTGCCGCTGCATCGGGTCTTCCCTGCAGGTCGCGCGCTGGCCACGGGGCTGCCTGCGGGAAAAGACTACGACCCGAACGATCCCGTTTACCGCATGCCGTTCATGCCCCTCTTCCTGCTAGGTTTTCTTCCGGTCGTATTGGGCGGCGTCGATAAAATCGTGTCGTTGTTCCAGGAGCGCACGGAGAAACGCGTCCGCGTGTTCAAAATGGGGGCCAAGGAAAAGGAAGCTGCCAGCAGCCAGCGCGTGATGGCCGAGATGAAAATACAGCTTCATGCGTTGGAAGGCGTCGTTAACTGTTATGTCGACCAGCTGAATGAATGGCAGCAGGAAGGTAAAATCGCCGTAAGCGACGAGGAACGTGAGCGGTTGTTCGCCATGCGGGGTTATGTTGCGAGATCTTCGGCCGAACTTGCTTTGAAAGCGCTGTTAACGCTTGGCGGCACTTCCATCTTTAAAGGAGACCCAGTGGAATTGGTTGTGCGGGATCTTATCGCGGCGGCATCTCACCCGAACCAATTATACGAGGATTCCATGGCCGCTTACGGACGGACGATGTTCGGTATGCCGGGCGACCCGGTATGGTAAGAAGCGGTAATGACCTTCCGCGATAAGGGGGTGGTGTGCCGGACGCATTCCACGTGGTTCAATCCTAATGTTAAGGAAGTTAGCGAAATCCTCAATACGACAAAGAAAAAATCAGGGAGGGTATCAAAATGGAAAAAGAACCGATTTTTGATGTGGCTCAGCTTGCACACGTAGAGATTTATTCCCCGAAACCGGATGAAACGTTGTGGTTTTTTAAAGAGCTGTTAGGCATGGAGGAGACCGGCAGAAGAGGACAGTCCGTATATCTGAGAGGGTATGAAGATTTCTACCACCATACACTGAAGGTGACGGAAGCGAAGGAAGCGGGATTGGGTCACGTCGCTTGGCGTACGTCTTCCAAGCAGGCTCTGGAACGTCGTGTCAACGCCGTGAAGGAGACCGGTCTTGGCAAAGGATGGTTTGACGACGAAGACGGTCACGGGGCTGCGTATCAGTTCACGACCCCGGACGGACATAAGATGGAACTGCTGTGGGAGGTCGAATACTACCAGGCGCCGGAAGAGAAGAAGACCCCCTTGTTGAACCGTCCGCAGAAGCGTCCGACGCGCGGAGTTCCGGTTCGCCGACTGGATCATGTAAACTTGATGGCAAGCGAAATGAAGCCCAATGTCGACTTTATGATGAATCAACTTGGCTTTAATCTGCGTGAGCACGTAAGATTAAATAATGGAACGGATGCAGCGGCATGGCTTAGCGTAAGTCCGCTCGTTCATGAGATTGCGATGATGGGCGATCCGCTGGGCGGGAAGGCCCGCATGCATCACATTTGCTACTGGTATGGATATCCGCAGCACCTGTCGGACATTTCCGATATTTTCACAGAGAACGGTATTAAATTTGACGCAGGCCCAGGCAAGCATGGGATTAGCCAAGCCAACTTCTTGTACGTATTCGAGCCGGGAGGCAACCGCGTCGAGTTGTTTGGAGATGCAGGGTATTTGATTTTTGATCCGGCTTGGAAGCCGGTTACCTGGAAGGAAGAGGATCTTGAGAAAGGCATCATCTGGTATGGTTCTCCGCTGCCTCAAGAATTCTTTATGTACGGCACCCCGGTTATCGATCATAAAAAGGCTGCCAATATAGGCTAATCGTCCGATTCATGCTAAAGAGCATTACAGATCTCAGCGCTGCCAGGCTGAAATAGGTAATGCTTTTTGGCTTGCCTGCTTTTTTCGTACGATTCGTACGAAAAAAATACGGTTTTTGTTCCTATAACGGTTCAAATATTTGTATTGTTAGTTTCAAAAATTAGGTATAATAGGATTAAGCGGAATTTTATAACATCACTATTGAATGCGCTTACATCATATCGTGTTTGTCATGTCCGACCGTTATGATGTGCAGCGGCAAGTTCTCTCCCAAGCCATAAGTGTACAGTCTCTTCTGATGCTACGTTGGATGATCTGGATTTAATAATCTTACTTAGGGAGCGGAGTTATGAAAGCTGCGGATTTAAAGCTATCTCAATTTTACAAAACTGCTTTCGGGACGGAAGATTCCCAGTTTGAAAAAATGATTACGATTCCTACCTCGGCGTTAGGCACCTTGCGCAAAGAACTGATTGAAACATTGGGTCCTGAACAAACGAAAGGATTCCTGCTTCGTCACGGCTGGCATTGCGGGGTCAGCGACGCTTTAAAAATGAAAAAATTGGATTGGGACAACAATGAAGAGGCTCTGTACGCCGGACCCAAGATGCATATTTTACACGGTCATTTGGAAGAAGTCATTATATTGCAAAACGATTTCGACTTTGATGAGAAAACGATCCATATGGAAGCGATCTGGAGAAACTCTTACGAAGCCAAAGAACACCTGAAGCTTTTCGGTAAAAGCGATCATGCCGTTTGTCATACGTTAGTCGGCTATGCCAGCGGATACCTCTCCACCATTATCGGGGAGAAAGTAATCGTCATTGAACAAGGCTGTCATGCGATGGGCGACGAGTGTTGTTACTCGGTATGCAAGACCGTCAAGAAGTGGAACGGCGAAGTCGACGATATTTTAAAATATTATGAACCGAACAGCCTGATCAACGAACTGAATCAAACGTTCGAGAAGCTGAAGATCGAGAGAGACAACTTAAATAAATCGTATCAGGTTCATACCCGGTTAATGAACGAGGTGCTGCGTGAGAACGACTTATCCTCAATCGCGGGCGTGTTGTCTCAAACCGCGGGTCTTCCGGTCATGATTGAAGATACGCAGCAAAAAATACTCGCCGTCTCGGGGATATCCGAGGAGGAAGCGAAGCAGCGTCAAATTCATGACTTGAAAGTCGTTACAAAAACCGAGCTTATGAAAGCGCCCGCAGGCCATAATTTAGTAACTCCAATCTTTTTCCAGCGTAAAATTGCCGGCTATTGCTCCTTTCTATATAATGTGGAACAACCGCAGGAAGTCGATTCGATGATATTGGAACGTGCCGCATTAGCTTGTTCCACCTATATGCTAAACGAACACACGAGGTTTTCCGCCGAGCAGAGGATGAGAGGCAGTTTTTTGGAGGATGTGCTTGCCAGACAAATTTGTACGGAAGAATTGATGAGACGGGCCCACTATCTCGGATTTGACTTAAAACCCCCTCACTTTATGGTAGCCATCCATTCCGAAACGATCAAGAAGACGCTGAACAAAGATCTTAGCGTCATTGACGATGTGGTTAATTCGCTGTCCATCTTCTGCAAGGATCGCCAGATTAATGCGCTCACCGGACAAAAATCGGGAATCATTATCATGCTTCTATCCGGAGGCGATTTATCGAAGATCAGTGTTTTCAAAAAAGAAGTATGCCGGAAAATAGCCGATTTCTTGTCACGCAAATATCCAAACGATGATTTTAAATTAGGAGTAAGCTCCACGGCCCAGCTCATGGAGGATATCACGCAGCTTCACGAAGAAAGCGTAGCCTCTTTAAAGATCATGAAACGCAATTCCAACATCGTGCACTTCGACTCGCTTGGAATCGAGGGCGTGCTGTTCCAGGCGAAAAATGCGGATACGATCGAAAAATTCGTTTATAAGAAACTAGGAAATTTAATCCGGGAAGATAAAAATAAAGACATGGAATTAACGAAAACGTTATTTCACTATTTGAACAACGGATGCAATGTCCATAAAACGGCCAGGGTGATGAATTTCTCCATCAGCGGCTTGCGCTACCGGTTACAGCGCGTCAATGAAATTTTGCAATCGGACATTAATCGGCCGAACGTGACGTATCAGATCTATTTGGCGCTTCACTCGTTGATTGCTCTGGGCGAGCTGGACATCGACGTTGAAGTGGAAGAGGGATCCGAACTATAACACGATTCGTACGAAGATTGTTCATTAAATCATCTCAAGTTGCGACGGTACCGTTGTAGGATAAGAACCCGCATTGTCCTATGATGATTACAATACTGACAAGGGAGTTGAACACGCATGGACGATCGCACATTTCGTAATGCCATGGGTAAATTCGTAACAGGAGTTACGGTCATCACGACGGGCGCGGGGGAAGAAGTGCACGGTATGACAGCGAATGCATTCTTGTCCGTTTCTCTAAACCCCAGACTCGTTCTGATCTCGATTGGGGAGAAAGCCAAAATGCTGGACAAAATCAAGGAATCCGGCCGGTATGCCGTAAGCTTCCTGGCAGCGGACCAGCAGGAAACCTCCATGTTGTTTGCGGGACAAATCAAAGACGGACGTACGTTGGATTTTGAATGGTTTGACCGAATGCCGGTCATTAAAGGCGCTTTGGGGCATTTGACCTGCCGTGTCGTTTCGGAGCATGTCGTCGGCGATCATACGTTGTTTGTAGGGGAAGTCTCCGATATTCAGTTGAATGAGGGAGAACCGCTTATTTACTTTCAGGGCAAGTACCGGGAGCTTGCATCCATCAACGAACAAAGGCTTTCGTCCTGAGGAAATTTCCATTGAAAACGGTGGAGCTCACTTCCTGTCAACCGCCTTCCCGCCAAGGCAAAGAGCCGTCGGTCATGGCGTTAGGCTTTTTTGACGGTGTGCATATCGGTCATCAGCGCGTAATTCAAACGGCGAAGCAAATTGCCACAGAGAAGAGACTGAAGCTTTCGGTCATGTCTTTCTTCCCTCATCCGAAAGAGGTTTTGGAAGGCAAGACGGTTTCCTATTTAACGCCGGCAAATGTAAAAGAGAGCATTTTTGGTTCGATGGGCGTCGATACGCTCTACCTTGTCAAATTCGATCTCGCTTTGGCGAAGATGAGCCAAGCCGAATTTATCCGGAACTATGTTGTAGCGGCGGGAGCCGAGCACGTCGTTGCAGGTTTCGATTTTACTTACGGCTACCGGGGCAGCGGAAACATGCAGACCATCGCTCAAGATGGTAAAGGCTGCTTCGAAGTGACGGAAATACCGAAAGCGGAATTGTTCGGTCAAAAAATCAGTTCGACGCTTATTCGGGAGTCGCTTCTTCAAGGAAACGTCCAGCTTGTCACAGCTTGCTTGGGTAAATATTATGAGACGGCAGGTCGGATTAGCGAAGTACGGACGGTAGGACAACGGGGACAGGTTATCGTTCAAGTGGTCACGATGCCCTATTTTACACTCCCCGCTAGCGGCTTGTATGAAGTGCTCGCCGAAATCGGGGGTGCAGTCAGTCACGGCATTGCCCGCAGGAAAGAAGGGTCGGACGTTATTGAATTAAAGCTGAAGCCTGTGCAGGATATCGTTTGTCACAGTCCCGTTTCGTTGAAATGGGTGAAGCCCGTTTCCGAGTTCATTTTTCGCCGGACGCTTCGGATGAAGAAGCTGGAGAAGGGTCGGCCCGGCGGTTATTCCGGCGATGGTTTTGCAAGCGATTACAACGCGGATGCCGATTTTCCGGGTGACCGGGTTCGGTAACTTGCAACAAACTTTAGGGAGGAAGGATATGACCAGTCCGTTCGCATATACGATTCATACCCCGGCATCCATGAAACCGGGAATCACCTATCCAGTAGTCTTTGCCCTGCACGGCATCGGTTATACGGAGAAAGACATGATATCCGTCATCGAGGAGTTGAATGAAGAGCTCATTGTAATCGGTGTCAGGGGACAGCGCCCCTATGAGAACGGGTATGCCTATTATTATCTGAAAGGCTACGGAAACCCCGAACGCGAGCAGTTTGACGAAAGCGTGGGCATGCTGGATCGTTTCATCGACTATGCGGCGAACCGGTACCCGATCGACCGGGAACGCATGTATTTGCTCGGCTTTAGTCAAGGCGCGATCTTGAGCCTGACCTTGGCATTGCGGCTTGGAAAAAAAATAAAGGGCGTCCTTGCCATGAACGGCTACATCCCATCCTTCGTGAAAGAAGAGTACCCGATTCAATCGACGGATCATCTGTCCGTATTCCTGTCGGACGGCCAGGACGATCCTATCTTCCCCCCTCATATCGGGGAGGAAAGCTATCAATATCTCAAAGAGAGAGTCGGTTCTATTCGGTACCAAACGTACGCCGCCGCGCACGAAATTTCAGACGCGAACCGGGAAGACGCGGTCGCGTGGATACGGATGGAGGTTACCCGTTGAAATGGAGCATTCTCGGCGAGGCGGGCGCGTGCGTTTACAAACTAATGCGGGATCGGGGGCACAGGACATGCGGAAAGTGAAAGCGGCCATATTAGGCTCTGGAAATATCGGTACGGATTTGTTGATTAAGCTTGCGAGGTCACCGTTCTTGGAGCTAACCGCGATGATCGGGATCGACCCTTTGTCAGACGGACTAACGAGGGCGAGAAATTTAGGTTACGCCACGTTCGACGGAGGTTTGAAGTCATTTTTGGATGAGGCTCCCGACCTGGCGGATATTGTGTTTGATGCCACCTCGGCCAAAGCGCATATTCGTCACGCGAAAATGCTCAAAGAAAAAGGCAAGATGGCCATCGATTTAACGCCGGCCGCCGTGGGACCTTATGTGGTCCCGTCCGTCAATTTGGGAGAGCATCTGGATGCAGACAATATTAATTTGATCACGTGCGGGGGACAAGCGACCATTCCGATCATCCATGCCATCCATAAAGTTGCGCCGGTGAGCTATGGGGAAATTGTGGCTACTATCGCATCCAAAAGCGCGGGACCGGGCACAAGGGCGAATATCGACGAATTTACGGAGACGACCTCTCACGGGATCGTACAAATCGGCGGAGCGAAGAAAGGCAAAGCCATCATTATTTTAAACCCTGCTGAACCGCCGATCATGATGAGGGACACCGTATATGCGCTGGTGGAAGGTCAAGTGGACGAAGCCGCAATAACGGCCTCCATTCAGGAAACGGTGGCCTCCATTCAGTCCTATGTGCCCGGATACCGGCTTCGCACCGAGCCGATCTTTGACGACAACAAAGTTACCGTATTCATTGAGGTCGAAGGGGCGGGCGATTATTTGCCCAAGTACTCCGGAAATCTCGACATTATGACGGCTGCGGCCGTGAAGGTTGCGGAAGAATTTGCGAAGAGCCGATCTTCCCGATCCGCCGTGTAACGGACAAGAAAGGGGAGAACGACATTGAAACCCGCTCAAAAGTTAACGATAACGGAGGTCGCGCTTCGTGACGGAAGCCACGCCATCAATCATCAGTATACGCTGGAACAAGTCATAAGCGTGGCCAAGGCGTTGGATGATGCGAATGTTCCATATATTGAAGTTTCACACGGGGATGGACTTGCAGGCTCATCTCTGCAGTATGGATTGTCGCGGACGAATGAAATGGAGTTAATCGAAGCCGCCGTATCCGTGTGCGCCACATCCCAAATCGGGGTGCTTCTGCTCCCGGGCGTCGGAACGATTCAACAATTAAATGAAGCCGCGAAGTTGGGCGTCGGCATGGCTCGCATTGCTACGCACGTGACGGAAGCGGATATTTCCGCACAGCACATCGCCAGATCCAAGGAGCTGGGTCTTGTTACCGTCGGTTTTTTGATGATGTCGCATATGGCGCCGGTCGAAACGTTAGTGGAGCAAGCGAAATTGATGGAAAGTTACGGAGCGGATACCGTGTATGTGGTCGATTCCGCGGGCGCGCTGCTGCCGTTTCAGGTGGAGGAAAGAATTCGCGCGCTCAAGCAATCGCTTTCCGCTCATATCGGGTTTCACGGCCACAACAATTTATCGCTGGCCATGGCCAACACGCTTGCAGCCATTCAGGAAGGCGCGACCTGGATCGACGGAAGCGTACGCTGTCTCGGCGCGGGGGCCGGCAATACGCAAACGGAGGTATTGGTCGCGGTGCTGGAGAAGCTGGGCATTGAGACCGGTGTGGATGTGTATAAGCTCATGGATGTAGCCGAAGAGATTGTCGCTCCGATTTTACAAAAACCGCAGGAAATTACGAAGGGAAGCCTGGTGCTCGGTTATGCAGGCGTATATTCGAGCTTCCTCCTCCACGCGCAGCGAGCCGCCTTGAAATTCGGGCTTGATGCCAGGGACATTCTGATCGAATTGGGAAGAAGGAAAGCGGTCGGCGGTCAGGAGGATATGATTATGAACGTTGCCGCCGAACTTGCAAAGTCGAACTATCCACTATCCTCGGTTTAGGGGGAGAGCCATGAACTCAAGCGCCTATCAAGAGCCGATCTACGGATACATATTCGACTATATGGTCGTAGACGGGGACGTGCTGCGCATCGATGAGTTGATTCATCCGAAAGTGGAAGCGGAAATTGCGTTTATTCTCGCCCAGGATCTTCAAGGCCCCGGAATTACGGGCGGAATGACCGGCACTCATCGAATTGCGTACAGCGATACGGTGACGGCGATCTGGGACCGGCTCGGGACGATCCAATTCCGCGTGCAATAATGCAGGTAAGGATATGAAAATAGAGGAGGAAATCAGATGTCAGAACAAGGGTATTTCGAAAAAATCGGAGGTCATCAAGTTTATTTCCACGAGGGTGGAGAAGGGGAGCCGCTGCTCTTGATCCATGGTTCCGGACCGGGAGTATCGGCTTGGGCCAATTGGCGCCCCGTCTATCCCATCCTGTCCAAGAAGCACCGGTTATACGCGCCCGATCTGATCGGCTTCGGATCGTCGGATAAGCCGAAATCGATTCAATACGGCGTGGACGTTTGGGTCGAGCAGATGATCGCCTTTATCGAAACGAAGAAGCTCGGTCCCCTATCGATTGTCGGCAATTCGTTGGGCGGAGGCATCGCCTTGCATCTCGCCTACCGCCGGCCGGATCTGGTTAAAAAACTGGTGTTAATGGGAAGCGCAGGCATTCAATTTCAATTGACGGAAGGTCTGGACCAGGTTTGGGGATACACCCCGAGCCTTGAAACGATGAAAAAGCTCATTCATTTGTTTTCTTACGACAAACGTTTTGCCGAAAATGACGATTTGGTTCAGATGCGGTACAAGTCCACGTTAAATGAAGAAAACCAGGCTGCTTTCGCCTCCATGTTCCCTGCCCCGAGGCAGCGTCATGTCAACGCTCTGGCTTTAAGCGAGGAGCAGCTAAGGAGCATCGAGGTCCCGGTTCTGCTGTTTCACGGCCGCGAGGATCAGATCATTCCGATTGAGGAGACGAGCTGGCGGCTGTCTCAACTGCTGCCGAATGCGGAGCTCCATACGTTCTCGAATTGCGGCCATTGGACGCAAATTGAAAAAACGGAATCCTTTTGCAAATTGATTGATTATTTTTTGGACACGTAAAGCAGAACCGCGGTTCTAACCCCTGTAAGCGAACATGGAAAAACGACTTAGCCGAAAGCTGGCGTCTGGATGTTATCAGGCGTCAGTTTTTTTGAGTTTAACTTTCCGAAGATCGACACAATAGCATCACATGTATGCCAAGCAGTGGGCGAAATGGTATAATATTCAAGTAGATCGATCATCCAGAAGGAGGACGGTATGAACGGGATTCCGAGGCAATTGAGAGAAAGACGGCGGTCAACTTCCGAATCGCGGGTAAGCGGCGCGGAAACAATACTTGGGAATCGGGTGGGGTGCGTATGATAATGGAAGTGGCGACGTTGCAGGTGAAGCCCGGCTTGGCAAGCGAGTTCGAATCAAGCTTTCGTCAAGCGTCGAAAATCATAACCGGCATGAGAGGCTATATTCACCATGAGCTGCATAAATGCCTGGAGACCGACAACAAGTACGTCTTGCTGGTACGCTGGCAAACGCTGAAGGATCATACGGTCAGCTTCCGTCAATCCCCTGAATATGAACAATGGAAAAGCTTGCTGCATCCTTATTACGATCCCTATCCGACGGTTGAACATTACATCGATATCAAGCTTGACCTCTGACAAGGAAATCCAATAACGGTTACAAGGCATCCGTTCTCTCTAACAGGGAAAACGGCTGCCTTTTTTGCATGTCAAAAAATATGAAAAAATAATTGACAATGATAATCATTATCACTTATTATCAATGTAGCGCTGTTAGTTTCCGGAAACCTTCGCAATCTGCAAATGTTAGACAACAAGAAATATGGGAAGCGATCATTCCCGCTATTGGAGGGAACCATCTTGAGTTCAGTAATCATTGTTTTTGCCAGCATGACCGGGAACACGGAAGAAATGGCCGAGCTTGTCGCCGATGGCGTAAGGGCTGCGGGAATCGAGCCCGTCTTGAAATCAGTCGTGGACGCGAACGCCTCGGAGCTGGAGAAGTACGACGGCGTCTTGCTGGGTGCATATACGTGGGGAGACGGCGATCTCCCGGACGAGTTTCTTGATTTCTACGAGGAAATGGATGACATTCAACTAGCAGGCCGGAAAGCAGCCGTGTTCGGCTCGGCGGACTCTTCGTACTCTCAGTACGGGGCTGCCGTCGATACGTTGATCGCGAAGCTGAAGGAACAAGGAGCCGATGTCGTTCAGGAAGGCTTGAAGGTCGAGCTAAACCCGTCCGGCGACGAGAAGGAAGTGTGCCGTGCTTTTGGCCGGAAGCTGGCGGAAGCGTTGGCGTAACGATGGATGGAAGAGCGATTCGATACTCATCGGATCGCTCTATTTTTGTTATCCGGCGCTGGTGCAAAATTTTCGACAACTATGTATTTCGCAGAGCGGCGCCCTTATGATATAATTCTATTTTAGTTATGCAAAAGTTTGTGTAGGGAGTGAGCAGCTTGGCTCTGATAGTAATGAAATTCGGCGGAAGCTCGGTTGGGGACGCCGAACGGATGAAACGGGTTGCCGGTCGTATTGTGGAACGGCACCGCGAAGGACACCAATGCGTCGTCGTCGTATCCGCTATGGGCGATACGACGGACGATTTGATCGACCTGACAAAGCAAATTTATACGGGCGCACCGCCGGCGCGGGAGATGGATATGCTCCTGTCCACGGGCGAGCAAGTATCGATCGCGCTTTTGTCGATGGCGATACATAGTTTGGGCGAATCGGCCGTATCCTTTACCGGATGGCAGGCCGGGATGATTACCGAAGACGTACACGGCAAGGCAAGAATCACCGATATGAAGCCGGAACGTGTCCGTAAGGCGCTGGATGCCGGCAATATCGTCATTGTCGCAGGGTTCCAGGGCATGACCGAGGAAGGCGAAATTACGACGCTTGGCCGCGGAGGCTCCGACACGACGGCAGTGGCGCTCGCAGCAGGGATTCAAGCGGATGTGTGCGAAATTTTCACAGACGTGGACGGCGTTTACTCGACCGACCCGCGGATTGTTAAATGCGCGCGCAAGCTGAACGAAATTTCGTATGACGAAATGCTCGAGCTTGCGAACCTCGGAGCGGCGGTCTTGCATCCGCGCGCGGTGGAATACGCGAAAAATTACAATGTGCAGCTGGTCGTAAGATCCAGCTTCAACCATAATGAAGGCACGAACGTCAAGGAGGAAGCGACAATGGAACAAGGAATCGTAGTACGCGGCATCGCTTACGACAAGAATGTCGCACGCATCAGCATTTTGGGCGTGGAAGAGAAACCGGGGCAGCTGGCGAAGGTGTTCACGGCGCTGGCGCAAGCGCAAATCGATGTGGATATCATCGTACAAAGCGGCGTTGCTCAAGGAGCGGCTGACTTTTCCTTCACCGTATCGCTCTCCGATCTGGAGAAAGCGCTGCAAACGATCGAAGGCATTCGCAGCACCGTCGGCTTCCGCGAAGTGACGTCCGAGAACAACCTGGTGAAGGTTTCGATCGTGGGCGCAGGCATGGTCAGTACGCCGGGCGTCGCCGCCAAAATGTTCGAGACGATCTCCGATCTCGGCATCAGCATCCTGATGGTCAGCACGTCCGAAATTAAGACGTCCTGCGTCATTGAGAACGGCCGCCTGAACGAGGTTGTCCAAGCCCTGCACACGGCTTACGGCCTTGACACCGATACGACCGTATTCGTCGGCGGTCCTTCGGAACGCCGTTAACACCGGCTGCACTAACGGAACTTATCGAATAAGAACGTGAACGCCTTGAGCAAAAAGGCGGTAATCCCGGCGGCCATTAACGGGCCGACCGGGATTCCTTTTAAGAACACGATACCGATAATCGAACCGATTACAAGACCCACAATCATTTGCGGGTCTATTTTTAATAACTCCAATCCTTTGCTGTTCATATAAGTCGCAACGGCTCCCCCCAGCAGGGCGAGTATGCCGGGCCAAGTCGTAAACATCGAGGTGACGTCCTTGATGGATATTTTCTCGCTTGCGAACGGCACAAGAACCCCCATGGTCAAAAACAACAGCCCCAGCTCCAGCCCTCTCCGTTCAATCGTCGGGAGGTATCGCTCCAGACTGATCAGCTTCACAATCAACAGCACGCAAGCGGCCGTCGTAATAATGTGGGACCGGCCCAGCAGTCCGATAATGATAAGCGCAACCAAGAGAATATCCCCGTTCATATGCAGGCCCCTTGTCCGGAAGTGTCTTCATTTATGTGTATGAGCGCAGGGCCTTTTTAGAACAAGCTTGGCGGGGAACCGTTAACTAAGCCTCCAGGCGGCCATGCCGTACCATGGGGGCAAGGTCCAGCACATGGGTTTGGGCACAGTGGACCACATCGTCATGGAAACCGATCTTGGTCAGCCGTTTGCCGTTCGCGCACGTCAGTAGCGCGTCTAATAGCCGGTCCTGCACGTTCCGGTACGCCTGCAGCATGGCTAAACCGAAGTCGTCCACGTAGGCAGGTGCGTTCGGCCCCGTCAAGTTTCCGCGGATCGCTCCTGCCGCATGGAGCCGCAGCAGCTCATCGATCAGCAGACCCGCGCACAAGCCGTCCTCCAGCGCAAAGACATCCTGCGTGCCGGCACAAACGATGACGATGTCGCCCGTCAGGTTGGCCGCTTTGCGCGCACAGGCGGCGGCATTCAGCATACAGCCGATCAAAATATGACTCGCTTTCGCCGCCTTCTGAATCGCCCGTGTGCCGTTTGTCGTCGTCATGATGACCGTTTTGCCGGTGACAAGCTCGGGGGTATACTCCAGCGGGGAGTTCCCCAGATCGAAGCCCGGTATTTTTTTGCAAAATCGTTCGCCGCCGAGCAGCTCGTCTTTCCCCTGCATGCTCTTGGCTTGATTGACCGTCTCAACGGGGACGATGGTCCGGCATCCGTTCGCAAGCGCGGTCAGCATCGTGGAGGTCGCGCGCAGCACGTCGATGACGATGACGGTTTTGTGCTGCAGCTCTTCGGTGCGCGCTTCGTTTACGCTGGATATGACATGAATGTGCACGGCCTGTTGTCACTCCTTGCCTAAATTTGGTAATACCAGCTCACCACAGGCGCAGCCTCAACGTTAGCTTCGGCCGCCACCGGCGCAGCATCCGATACGTCAGCCTCCCCGGCCAGCGTATCGGAGCGAAGTCCGCGGCGCAGCGCTTCAAGCGAGAACAGATCGGCCGGCGCGATATTTCCGAGATGAATGCCGCTGCCGAGCCGCTTCAATAAATGAACCTGCTGGTCTTTGTGGGGCGCTTCCCACAACAACAGTTCCGGACTGGGCACCCCGCTGAGCACGAGCTCGATTTCCTCATCCTTACAGCTGCCGTCTTCGTTGTATATCCCTATTCCTTTGCCGGATTCCCGGCCTTCGATCGTAATGAGCGCCGCCCCGAGCTCGGAGTCGATCGTCACGGTCTCAACCAGCTCCTCCAGTTCAATAGCGGAGCCCCAGCCTTTCTTCCCGTATTCCGTAATAACCGTCAGCCCCGCATCTACACCGCGCCGAATCAAATCGCTTCTGACCCCGCGCGGAACATGGATCGTACCGTCGGAAATTTCTATCCCGTTAAAGCCCAGATAGGCAATCATATCAAAGAAATGATCGATGTTTTGTTGGACGATCGCGACTTCGAGGAACGTGCCGCCGGGGTACACGAGAATGTTGTGCGCTTTGGCCATCTCGATTTTTTTCTTCAGCAATGCCGTTTTATAAAGCGGAGAAGTGCCGAAACCGATTTTCAGCATATCCATGTAGTCGCCTGCCGTCTGCAGCAGATCTTCGATCGCATGGAGTCCGAGCCCTTTGTCGATTACCATCGTTTTGCCCGCAATGCGCGGTTTGCTCGTACGCTGACCGGTCGGGTCGCAAAGCTGAAAATGCCATTGCAGCGGTGTTCTAACCTCCATTACTTATCGCCTCGCTGTATAAATAATAAAATTCATGAAACATCGTATGCATTTCCTGCTGGGGTTGTGCCCGGATAGCCTAAAAGCAGACGAGCTTGCATACAGTGATAAGGAAACCAGGGGATGGGGTGAATTCCGTGTCAATGATCAATAAAATTGTGCTCAGCATGGCGACGATCCGCGTATTATCCGGCAGTATCGAAATTTTGGCGGCGCTTCTTATGCTGCGCTTCAACCAAATTGAGAAGGCGCTGCTGGTCAACTCGGGGCTGGCGCTCGTCGGACCGCTCGTGCTGCTGACGACAACTACGATTGGGTTGGTCGGGATGGCCGACAAACTTTCGGCCGGAAAGCTGCTGTGGGTGCTTGCCGGGGTGAGCTGCATTTTTATCGGAATCTTAAAAAAGTAAATCTGTCATAATTCAGTAGATATGGCATACACATGATTGTAAAAGATGGACAGGGAGGCTCAAAGATGCAATCGATATTGCCTTTCTTCTCCGCTCCGCTGCGGCACATTCTAGCAACTCTAGCAACGGGGCTGCCGCCTGGCCGGACGCTTCAGGAAATTCGCATCCGTGAAAATCGGCCGCTGGAGGTCGTCTGGGGACCAGGCCATGCCTTCGTCACCGCGGAAGGTGCGACGTGCTCCCGGACGGAACAAGCTTATCATCCGACCCGTCAAGATTGCGCTTTGCTGCTGGAGCTGTTAACGCAGCACTCCATGTATACGTTCGAGGAGGAGCTCAAGCGCGGTTACATAACGATTCAAGGCGGTCATCGGGTCGGCTTATCCGGCAGAACGGTGGTCGAGCATGGACATGTGAAATACATCAAGGACGTCAGCGGCTTCAACATCCGTCTTGCTCGGGAATGGAAGAACGCGGCCCAACGGGTGCTGCCCTTCCTGCTTGAACCGCGGACCGGACAAGTGCTGCGGACCTTGATCGTATCGCCGCCGCAGCAGGGCAAGACAACGCTGGTGCGCGATATCGCGCGGCAGCTCAGCGAGGGCTTCGCAAGCGGCGAAGGGTCGACGCCGTCCAGAGCGTTCAAAGTCGGCATCGTCGATGAGCGGTCGGAGATCGCCGCCTGCGTGCGGGGCGTTCCGACCTTTGACGTCGGCCCGCGCACCGACGTGCTGGACGGCTGCCCGAAGGCGGAGGGGATGATGATGATGATCCGCTCGATGTCGCCGGAGGTGCTGATCGCCGACGAGATCGGCCGGGCCGAAGATGCGGCGGCCGTACACGAGGCGCTGCACGCCGGGATCGCGGTCATCGCCACCGCACACGGAAGGGACGCCCAGGATGTCAAGGGGCGGCCGATTCTGAAGGAGCTGGTGGCGGACGGCGTCTTCGAACGCTTCGTGGTGCTGTCGCGCGCACCGGCAGCCAACGCTGGCGCGGGAGCTCCGGGCACGGCGGTGTACGACGCCCAGGGCAAGCGGCTGGACGAGCGGCTTGCGCTGCGTGGAGGCGTCAGCCTATGAGACGGGCCGGTACGCTGCACAGGCGGAAGCGGGGAAGCCCGCCATGCTGAAGCTGCTCGGCGCGATGTTGATCTTGCTCGCGGGCACGCTGCTCGGGTTCTTTCAAGCTTCACAGCTGGCGAAGCGGCCCCGTCAAATCGCCGACCTGATCAGGATGCTGCAGCGGCTCGAAACGGAGATCCTGTACGGCTTCACCCCGCTGCCCGAGGCACTGCGCTGCACGGGGCAAGCTTGCGCGACCGCCGTCGGCGCGTTATTCGTCCGGATGTCGGCGGAGCTGGGACACACCGCGGGACGACCGGTTCAGCAGCTCTGGGGGGAGACGCTAACCGCCGGTTGGCGCGAGCTGTCGCTGGGCCGGGGGGAGAAGGAGATCATGCAGCAGCTAGGCGCTACGCTCGGCCTAACCGACCGGGACGATCAAGTGAAGCATTTGCGTCTGGCCGTCAACCAACTGCGCGGAGAAGAGGAGCTGGCCAAAGACGAACAGCAGCGATACGAGCGGATGTGGAAGAGTCTCGGCTTGTTGATGGGGGCGCTCGTCGTCATATTGATGTACTAGCTCCGATTTGGCCAGTGAAGGGATAGGTTCAAGAATGAGGTGCCGCACATGAACGTGGACGTTAATGCGATATTTCAGATCGCCGGCATCGGCATCATTATCGCGATGATTCATACTGTGCTGAAGCAGATGGGTAAAGAGGATATGGCCCACTGGGTCACGGTCATCGGGTTTGTCGTCGTGTTGTTCATGGTCGTCAGTCTGCTCGACAACCTGTTTAAAGAAATCAAGACGATTTTTTTGTTCCAATAGGCGGGTGCGGCCATGGAAATCATTCAAGTGGTGGGACTTGCGCTCATCACGACAGTGCTGGTGCTGATCATCAAAGAGCAGAAGCCGATGTTCGCGTTTTTGCTCACGGCGTTCACGGGCATTACGATCTTTCTGTTCCTCATCGGGAAAATTTCAACCGTGATCAGCGTGCTGGAGGAGCTTGCGAATAAAGCGGAAATTAATACGATTTTTCTGAAAACGATTCTGAAAATTATCGGCATCGCCTACATCGCCGAATTCGGCGCGCAAATCGTGCGGGATGCCGGCCAGGAAGCGGTCGCTTCCAAGATTGAGCTGGCCGGTAAAGTGCTGATCATGGTCATGGCCATTCCGATCGTATCCGTCATCATCGAAACGGTCGTCAAGCTGCTGCCGGCTTAAGCGAGCGTTACCCGAGCAAAACCAACCAGGAGATGAAGCTCATGCTGCTGCCTAATCGTCGCCTTTCGCCGCCAAGAAGCGAGCTGCCGCTGCAGCGCCGCCCTTCCGCCGCCGAGATGAAGCGATGGCTCGTTGTCGTCGCGGTGCTGACGGTGCTCCTGTTGTCGGGAGGCGTCGGGTACGGCTGCTCGGACCTGACCGGCTGCGGAGCGCAGGTACAGGCCGCCACGCCCGCCGATGAACTGGTGCGCCAGCAGGCGGAACGGCTGCCGCTCGATCAAGTGGAACAGTTTTGGAGCGGCTTGATGAAGCAGTACGGCGGTTATTTTCCCGACAGCAAAGCCCCGACGTTCATGGAGCTGCTGCTCGGCGCCAAAAACTTCAGTATAGACAGCGTTTTCTCCGCCCTGTTTCGCTACTTTTTTCATGAATTGCTGTATAACGGCAAGCTGCTCGTCTCCATCGTCATTCTCACGATTTTCAGCATGCTGCTCGAGACGCTGCAAAGCTCGTTTGAGCGGAACGCGGTCAGTAAAATCGCTTACGCGATTTCGTTTCTCGTCCTGATGATTATGGCGGTGAACAGCTTTAACGTAGCGATCGGTTACGCCAAATCGGCCATATCCGACATGATACACTTCATGATCGCCGTCGTGCCGCTGCTGTTGACCCTGCTGGCGTCGATGGGCAACGCGGTATCCGTAACGGTGCTTCACCCGCTGATCGTGTTTATGGTGCACGCGGTCGGCACGGCCATCTACTTTCTGGTGTTTCCGCTGCTATTCTTCTCCGCCGTGCTGCACATCGTCAGCTCGTTGTCTGACAAATACAAGGTCACACAGCTGGCGAACTTGCTGCGAACGATCAGCCTGGGCTGCTTAGGTTTATTCATCACCGTATTTCTGGGTGTCATTTCGGTACAGGGCGCAACCGGAGCCGTGGCGGACGGCGTGACGATCCGTACGGCCAAGTATATCGCAGGCAACTTCGTACCGGTTGTCGGCCGTCTGTTCTCCGACGCTTCGGAGACGGTCATCGGCGCTTCGCTGCTGGTGAAGAACGCCGTCGGTTTGGCCGGCGTCGTCGTCATCTTGGTGCTGTGCGCTTTCCCGGCGCTGAAAATAATGGCGTTAGCCTTCATATATAACATCTCGGCCGCCGTCATGCAGCCGCTCGGCGATAACCCGATGATTACCTGCCTGGAGACCATTGGCAAAAGCATGATGTATGTATTCGCCGCTTTAGCCGTCGTCGGACTGATGTTTTTTCTCGCGATATCGATCATCATCGGCGCCGGCAACGTCTCGGTCATGATGCGCTGATCCGGAGCCCAGCGAAGGAGGGAGAACGCTTGGACTTTTTGAGCGGTTGGCTGAAGTCGGTCGTGCTGGTCATCCTGATCGCCACCTTCGTCGACTTGCTGCTGCCGAATCAATCGATGCAGCGCTATGTGAAGACCGTGATCAGCATGTTCCTGCTCTTGACGCTGCTCCAGCCCCTGCTAAGCCTGCTTCGCTCCGATGCGGCGCTGGACGAACGGCTGGCGGCAGCGCTGTCGCCCGACCTGGCGGCGGTGTCAGGCGGCGAGATGGACTCGCTCACGGCCATCCGGCAGCGCGCCAATGCCCTGCAAGCGAGACAGTTCGAGCAAACGTCGGCGCTCGTTGAGAACCAAGTGGAAGAATTGATGAAACGCAAGATTGAACAATCGGCCGATGTGGACGTACGGAACGTTCAAGTCGTGACGGCGCCCGACGAGACCGGACAGCCGGTGATCCGGAAGGTCACGCTGCAGGTGGCGGAGGGGCGTCCGGCCGAACTCCCGAATCAGGCACGGGCGAAGCCGGTCGCTGCGATGGAAACGGTCAAGCCGATCGAACCGGTGGTCCCTGTGGCCGACATTCGAATCTCGGACGGTTCGGCTGCAACCGCAGCAAGATCAGTGCCGCAATCCGCCTCGTTCGGACCCGATAAAGAGCCGCTATCCCCGGCATTGCTGCAAACGAAGACGCAAATTATCCGGATGCTGGAGCAAGATTGGCAGCTGACGCAGGAACAGATCGAACTAACGCTGGAACCGGCCCCGGGGAGGTGAAACGGTGGGAGAAGACAAGAAAGGTTGGTTGTCCTGGTTCAAGGGAGGCCCCGGCGGTCCGAAGCGGATGCAGACGTTTCGCCTGCTGCTGCTGCTTGGGCTCGTCGGAGCGGCGCTGATGATCATGAATTCGTTCATCACGGTGAAGGATGTCGATCCGATCAACGAAGGGCGCGGGTCACCGCCGGATCAGGCCGAAGCCGCGTTCGGCTCCGGAAGCAAGGAGCAAACGGGCTTTCGCGAATATGAAGAAGCGTATCAATCGCAGCTGCGGGACATTTTGACCAAGATCGTGGGGGTCGGCGAGGTTGAGGTGCTGGTCACCATCGACTCGAGCGAAGAGATCCAGGTAGAGCGCAACACGAACGAAACGCAGCAGGTAACGAACGAGAAAGACCAGCATGGGGCAACCCGGCATATCACGAATGTGTCCCGGAACGGCGAAGTGGTGTTATACGAAGTATCCGGGGGCAAGCAGCCGCTGATCGTCAAGACGATTAAACCGAAAATCCGAGGCGTGCTCGTCGTTGCCAAGGGGGCGGAAAATCTTACGGTCAAAAAGATGATCGTCGAAGCGGTGGAGCGTGGACTCGATGTTCCCGCGCACCGGATCTCAATCCTGCCGCGCAAGCAATAAATAAACGTCTTTCAAATACGAACGATGAACTCAAGGAGGAATGAACAAATGAATTCCAGAAGACAAACGATTTGGTTGGTATCGATGCTGAGCTTGATGGTCGTCCTCTCCGCCTACTATTTATTCACGGAAGACGTGAACGAGCTGGAAGTGGCGTCAACCGGGGTTAAAACGAACGAGATCGTCGTGAACACGGGTCAATTGGATGTGAAGCAGCCGGAAGCGGCCGATGCAAAAACGGACGCAGCTCCCGCCGCCGATACGAAAGCGGACGCCGCCAAAACGGATAACGCCAAAGCCGGCGATCCTAAAGAGAGCAGCACGAAAACCGATACGCCTTCCTCCGACACTGCGAAAACGGACGACAAAGCGGCGCAGCCCGTATCGAATACGGGAACGGACGCTTCGAGCGAAGAAGCTAAAATCTTACAAAAAATGCAAGCGACTGCGACATCCGGCACCGATTTCTTCCTCAGCGCCCAAATGAAGCGCAATGAAGAGCTGACGAAGAAGGTGGAAAGCTTGATGACGATTATCACCGATCCGAAACAAACGGCGGAAGCCGCGGCCAAAGCTCAGGAAGAATACAACAAGATCCAGGACATGGAAGCGAAAGTAACCAGTCTGGAAGATATCCTCGGCGGCGACTTCCCGCAGGTCGTCGTCACGCAAGACGCGAACAAATGGAAAGTTACGGTGCAGTCGAATAAATTGGAACGCAGCCAAGCCGTCAGCATTGTCGATAAAGCCATGCAGGAGCTCGGCGTTCAGGCGGATCAAATTTCCGTCGTCATGAAGCCTTAAATCATCGGTGACAGAGTCCGCTCCCGCGGACTCTTATTTATTTGGAGTAACAGAATGAAGTACAAGTTAAGAGTGCGTGCGTATATCTAACATGGTGCAGGGGGATGGCTAATCCTTTTGAAATGACACATCATGTATCTGATGTTTTTTGGATGGAAGACCATATTTAGTATAAATCATAAACAAATGGTAGATATTGCAAAGGGATCAGGAATTTCGACAGCTGAAAATATGAAGTAGAACCAAGTACTAATAAGTTCTTCCCTTCAAATTATATTGTGATATAATAACAACGTCGTTTGTTTCACATCGCCAGCGGCGAAGATTGCCTTCCATGGATCGCCTGCTGCGCGCCAGATGCCCAAAGGAGTGAATGCACTTGTTTAAGTTAAGCGAAATCAAAGAATTGATCAAGCTTGTGGATCAAAGCTCTTTGCAAGAACTGGAAATTGAAAGCGAAGGCTCGCGCCTTTTCATCCGTAAACCGAATAAAACCGAACAGGTTGTCGTGACCGCGGCTCCGGCCGCTCCTGTGTATGCGCAAGTGCCTGCCCCTCAAGCGGCGGTACAAGCCCCTGCAGCGGAAGCGCCAAGCGCGTCCAAACCGGCGGCAGCCGACTTAGGTCTACATACAATCGTGTCCCCGATGGTCGGCACGTTCTATGCCGCTCCATCGCCGGGCGCCGCTTCGTTCGTATCCAAGGGCAGTGCGGTAAAAGAGAAAACCGTCGTTTGCATCATCGAAGCGATGAAGCTGATGAATGAGATCGAAGCCGAAGTGAAGGGCGAGATCGTAGAAGTGCTCGTGGAGAACGGACAGCTTGTGGAGTACGGGCAGCCGTTGTTCCTGGTGAAACCGGAGTAAGTAGGAGGAGAGCCGCATTGAAGTTTCATAAAATTTTGATTGCCAACCGCGGTGAAATTGCGGTACGCATCATTCGCGCTTGCCGCGAGCTCGGCATTACGTCGGTTGCGGTCTACTCGGAAGCCGACCGCGACGCGCTGCATGTCCGCTTGGCGGACGAGGCCTATTGCATCGGACCCACGCTGTCCAAGGACAGCTATTTGAATTACACGAACATCATGAGCGTGGCGACGCTGACGGAAACCGACGCGATCCATCCGGGCTACGGATTTCTCGCGGAGAACGCCGATTTCGCAGAAATATGCGAAAGCTGCAATATAACGTTCATCGGTCCTTCCCCGGAAGCGATCAGCAAGATGGGCGACAAATCCGTCGCCAAGCAAACGATGAAAGAAGCCGGCGTACCGGTCATTCCGGGCTCCGACGGGTTGGTCGAGAATGTGGAAGAAGCAATTCGTCTCGGCCGGGAAATCGGATACCCGATCATCATTAAAGCGACCGCAGGCGGCGGGGGCAAGGGCATACGTTTAGCTGACAATGAAGAAATGCTCATTCAGCAAATTACGGCCGCCCAGCAGGAAGCGCAGAAGGCGTTCGGCAACGCCGGCGTTTATTTGGAGAAATATTTGACCGGCATGAAACACGTCGAGATTCAAGTGCTTGCCGATAAACACGGCAACGTTGTCCACCTGGGCGAGCGCGACTGCTCGGTGCAGCGACGCCGCCAGAAGCTCGTCGAGGAAGCGCCATGCCCGATCCTGACGCCGGAAATTCGCGAGGCGATGGGTGAAGCGGCGGTGCGTGCGGCGAAAGCGGTTAACTATTCCGGCGCAGGAACGCTTGAGTTTTTGCTCGGCGCGGACGGCCAATTTTATTTCATGGAAATGAACACCCGGATTCAAGTGGAGCATCCCGTAACGGAGCTTATCACCGGAATCGATATTATAAAAGAAATGATCCGCGTCGCCGAAGGCGAGCCGCTTTCGTTTACGCAGGAAGACGTGAAGATCGACGGTTGGGCGATCGAATGCCGCATTAACGCGGAGGATTCGGAACGCAATTTCATGCCGTCGGCCGGGCAAATCAAGTTTTACTTGCCGCCGGGCGGCTTCGGCGTTCGAGTGGACAGCGCCGCTTATCCGGGCTACACGATTCCGCCGCACTACGATTCGATGATCGCGAAGCTCATCGTCTGGGGCAAAAATCGCGATGAGGCGATCCAGCGAATGAAGCGCGCGCTTGCCGAATTTGCCGTTGAGGGCGTACATACGACAATTCCATTCCACCTGAAGCTTCTGGAGCATAAGAAGTTTTTGGCGGGCGATTTTGACATTAAGTTCCTGGAAGAGCACGACGTGAACGACCCCAACTCGTAATATTGCCGGTTCATTGTCATATTTTTGTCCAAATGGTATAGTATACAATACAGACAAGGGTCGGGCTGGCATCAGAACCAGTCGCTAATTCGGGCAAAAGTGAAGGACTACCGACGATCGTATGTAAATTGTTGTGAATGAAGCCGTTTTTGCCTCAGCAAAAACTTGGAGGAGGACCTAACCATGAGTATAGTTGCTGCCGATTACGAAAAGACCGACATGGGTACGATTCAAATTGCTCCTGAAGTGATTGAGATCATTGCCGGCATGGCGACCATCGAGGTTCCCGGCGTTGCCGGTATGAGCGGCGGTTTCGCCGGCGGGATCGCGGAGCTGCTCGGTCGCAAAAATTTGTCCAAAGGCGTAAAGGTTGAAGTCGGACAGCGCGAAGCGGCGATCGATGTTTCCGTCGTTATCGAATTCGGCACCCGGATCCCGGAGGTGGCGAGCGGCGTGCAGCAGAACGTCAAACACGCGATCGAATCGATGACCGGCTTAAGTGTCGTTCAGGTGAACGTGCATATCCATGACGTTATTTTTAAAGGTGCGGAGAAGCCGCCGGAAGAGCCGGAAACGAACACGCAGCGCGTTAAATAAACGATCATAGTCAGGTTGAACCCCCTTACGTTCACGTCTGGGGGTTTCCTCCATACCTGCGAAAGGAGCCCGATCCCGTGGCCAAAGTACTCGACAAACTGCTGTTGTTTATTTTTAGTATCGTCGTACTCCTTGCATCATTCGTCCTGCTCATTGCGGCATTCGGGCTGATTCCTTTGAACGATGCGCAAAATTTTGTTCATGACGTATACAACGAGATTAACGTCGCCGTTCCTTTCATTATTGTCACGGCTGTCGTTCTGCTGCTCGCCGTTCGCTTTCTGTACTTGTCGGCGCGGCGCGGCAAATCGTCCGTGCCTTCGATCGATCAGCGGACGGAGTTCGGGGATATTCGCATCTCGCTCGATACGGTTGAGAATTTGTCCCTGAAGGCGGCTTCCCGCTCTCGCGGCGTTCGAGACCTGCGTGCCCGTGTCAAAGTGAACCAAGCGGGCCTTGAGATCGTCATTCGGGCGATTGTGGACGGAGAAACCCCGATTCCGGCGTTGACGGAAGAAATGCAGGCGAACGTGAAACGGCATATCGAAGACATCACCGGCATTCCCGTGGCGTTCGTGTCCGTGTTTATCGCGAACATTCAGCAATCGTCCCCCACGTTCAAAAGCCGGGTGGAGTAGAGGGGAGTGTCCCGCATGTGGGTGCAAATCTGGGAGCGGCTTCTCGAACAGCACAGAGGGAAGACCTTCGGCGTCATCGCCGGGGTGGTGCTGGGCATCATTTATTTGATCTTCGGCTTGTTTCATATGTTAATCTTTGTCTTGATCGTATATACTGGATATTACATAGGGAAAAAGTTGGACCGGAACGAGCCGGTGTTTCCCGCAGAAGACACTTGGCGTAGGCTAATGGACAAATGGAGACTGTTCCGCTAAAATCCTTGGGAGACGCCCAAGGATTTTTTGTCGGGCGAAGGATTGTAGCCGGGACAAGCGACCCAACAGGAGGATTTTCATTACATGAGACGAAGACTGGCAAGGGAACTTGCCCTACAAAGCTTATACCAGATGGCCATGAACGAAGTGAGCACGGGCGATGCCGTCGATCACGTCGTGGAGGAAGCGAGAGGCGAGGACGAAGGACAGCTGACGCGGGAGAAGGATCGAATCTCCGAGCAAGACGTCAAGGAGCTGGTCGAAGGGACGCTTAGCCACAAGTCGCAAATCGACCATCTGCTTGTGGACTATTTAAAAGGCTGGCAAATGGACAGGCTGTCGAAGGTGGACCGCGAAATTTTACGCTTGGCCACCTATGAGATGGTGTTCCGCGACGATGTGCCGCCGAAGGTTGTCGTGAACGAAGCGATCGAGATGTCCAAAAATTTCGGAACGGAAGAGTCGGGGAAGTTTGTCAACGGCGTGCTGGGCAAAATGATCAAAGATTTGGATACGCTTCGCGGTCAATCGTCATCGCCAGAAGCTTGATATGATTCGAGCCAACTCAGAGCGAAGCCTTCATCGTAAAGAAAGTTCGGAGAAGACGAAAGGGGAACGTAAGCGATGTCTGCACATGTGATTAACGGTAAGGAGCTCGTCGGCGCCTACCGAACCGAAATTAAAGATCAGGTCGACCGGTTGATTGCCCAAGGGGTGAAGCCCGGTCTTGCCGTCGTCATCGTCGGCGAAGACCCGGCTTCTCACGTCTATGTGCGCAACAAGAACCGCGCATGCGAAGAGGCGGGCATTCACTCTGAAGTGTACAAGCTGCCGGAAGCAACGTCAGAGAGCGAGCTGCTCGCACTGATCGCCAAGCTGAATGCGGATAAGGCGATTCACGGCATCCTGGTGCAATCGCCGCTGCCGAAGCAAATCAACGAAGAACGGGTAGTTGAGGCGATTGCCCCCGAGAAGGACGTCGACTGCTTCCATCCGGTCAACGTCGGCAACCTGATGATCGGCAAGCCGGGACCGGCGCCTTGTACGCCAGCAGGCGTGATCGAGATCTTGAAGAAGGTCGGCGTGGACATCGCAGGTAAGCATGCGGTCGTCATCGGCCGCAGCAACATTGTCGGCAAGCCGATGGGCATTCTGCTGCTTCGCGAGCATGCGACGGTTACCACCTGCCATTCCCGCACGAGCAACCTGGAAGAGATTACGAGCCAAGCGGATATTCTGATTGCCGCTATCGGCAAGCCGAAGGTGATCAAACGCCGGCATGTGAAGCCGGGCGCCGTGGTCATCGACGTAGGTGTGAACCGGCTCGATACGGGCAAGCTGTCCGGAGACGTCGACTTTGACGATGTGGTCGATACGGCAAGCGTGATTACGCCGGTGCCGGGCGTCGTCGGACCGATGACGATCACCATCCTTCTGCGCAATACGCTGGAAGCGGCGCAGCGGGCGGCCGGTTTGCGCGCAGTGCATTAGCCATGAGCGGACGAACGATTTACTCGATCAAGGAGCTTAACCGGGTTATTAAAAATAAATTGGAGGCCGACGACGCGCTGCAAAACGTATGGGTGCGCGGGGAAATCTCCAATTTTACGCATCATTCGAGCGGACACATGTACTTCACGCTGAAGGATGCGGACAGCCGCTTGAAGAGCATCATGTTCGCGTCGTATAACCAGCGTCTCGGGTTCATCCCCAAGGAAGGCACGAAGGTGCTCGCCTGCGGTAATATATCCGTATATGAACGGGACGGGGCTTATCAGTTCTACGTGACGCAGATGCAGCCCGACGGCATCGGCAGCCTGTATCTGGCCTACGAGCAGCTCAAGAAAAAGCTGGAAGCCGAAGGCTTGTTCGCACCGGAACGAAAAAAGCCGATCCCGGCTTTTCCGCACGCGATCGGGGTCATCACGTCGCCGACCGGTGCTGCGGTGCGCGACATTATCATTACGCTGCAGCGGCGTTATCCGTCCGTGCCGGTGCTGCTCTATCCCGTGCTTGTGCAAGGGAAGCAGGCGGCACCTTCGATCGTAAGGGCGGTCGAAGAGATGAACCGATTAAACGAAGTGGACGTATTGATCGTCGGACGCGGGGGCGGCTCCTTGGAAGAACTTTGGGCGTTCAACGAAGAAATCGTCGCGCGTGCGATATACGCTTCGGTCCTGCCGGTTATTTCGGCGGTCGGGCACGAGACGGATTTCACGATAGCCGACTTCGTCGCGGATCTGCGGGCGGCTACGCCGACGGCGGCAGCCGAGCTTGCGGTGCCGCATCATCTGGAGCTGGCGCAGCGGATCGCGCATCTGAAGCAGCGGCTGTACGGCGGCTTAACCTCGCGTCTGGAAGGCGGCCGCGAACGATTGAAGCGGCTGCAGCGCTCGCCGTATTTGACGAATCCGCGCCGACAGCTCATGCTGCAGCCGGCGGAGCGACTGGACCGGATAAAAGAGCAGCTCATCTACAAAATGCGCGGCCGGGTCAATAAATCGCAGGAGCGATTGATGCGGTCGGATCGGAAAATCGCGGCTTTTAATCCGAAGGAACAGGTTGTATACTCCCGTAAGCGGCTCGATGCAGCGGACCGGCTGCTCCGGCAATCGATGCAGGCCGCGCTCAAGACGAAGCAGCGGGAGCTGGTGTCGACGCTCCGTCAGCTCGATGCGCTTAGTCCGCTGAAAGTCATGCAGCGCGGTTACAGCCTCGTTTACGACGAGAAGGAGAAGCAGCTGATCAAGTCGGTGCAGCAGGTGCAGCTGGGAGATATTATTAAGCTGCGGCTGGCCGACGGCCGGATTGATTGTCACGTATGGTCCATGGAGGAGAAACGAGATGACGAATCAGGAACAAACAACGCCTAGCTTTGAACAGGCGATGGAGCAGCTGGAACGTATTGTCGCGAAGCTTGAAAGCGGCGACGTTCCGCTCGAGCAAGCGATCGAGCTGTTTCAGGAAGGGATGAAGCTGTCTCAGCTGTGCGGCCAGAAGCTGGAACAGGTGGAACGGAAGATCGAGGTGCTGCTCGAGCAGGAAGGCGGCTTGACGCGGAAGCCTTTCAATCCGGGCGAAGCCGATAAAGGAGAAAGCCGATGAGCGCCGTAAGCAGCATTCGCGATTATATCCAAACACAGGCCCTGCGGGTCGAGCATGAATTGGAGCGCTCCATTCCGCAGGAGTGGAGCATTCCGGCCGCACTGCGCGAATCGATGATGTATTCGCTGATGGCCGGCGGCAAACGGCTTCGTCCGATTCTTGTGCTCGCCTCGGCCGAGGCGCTGGGCGGCCGGGCCGAGGACGCGATGCCGGTCGCGCTTGCGGTGGAGATGATCCACACGTATTCACTCATTCATGACGATTTGCCGGCAATGGACAACGACGATTTCCGTCGCGGCAAACCGACCAATCATAAAGTATACGGGGAAGCGATGGCCATTTTGGCCGGAGACGCGCTGCTCACGCACGCGTTCTATACGATCGTTCAAGCAGCTAGGAAGCAAGGCGTAAGCGGCGGCACGATCGCCGATATCGTCGAAGATCTGGCCAGGCTTTCCGGCGCGCCGGGCATGGTCGGCGGACAAGCGGCCGATATGCAGGGCGAACAAGGCGTAACCAAGCTCGAAGAGCTTGATTACATTCATCTGCACAAGACGAGCGATCTGATCGTATTCTCGCTGAAGGCGGGCGCCCGTATCGCGGGCGCTACGGCGGAGCAGCTGGCTGCGCTGGATCGGTTCGGCACGTGCATCGGGCTTGCTTTTCAAATTCAGGACGATATTCTGGATCTTGTCGGCGACGAGCAGAAGCTCGGCAAACCGGTGCAAAGCGACGTGAAGCAGCAGAAGGTAACCTATCCGTACTTTATTGGGATCGAAGCTTCGCAAGCGAAGATCGAGCAGCTGACCCGTGAAGCGCGGGATGCGGTAACGGGGGCGGGGATTCCTTATCCGGAACGGCTTTTGCAGCTGGCCGATTATCTCATGAAGAGGGATCATTGAGTCCGGTTCGATTGAGTGGGCTAAAGCGGCTGTGCTATAATGACATCAACATAGAAACACACGACAAATCCACTAAGGAAAGCGGGGGGAACAAGCATGCTGCTCGAACAAATTCAACAGCCAGACGACTTAAAGCGCCTCGCTTTCGAACAACTTGAGCCGTTGGCGGCTGAAATCAGACAGTTTCTTGTCGAGAAGCTTTCGGTTACCGGCGGTCACCTCGCGCCGAATCTTGGGGTTGTCGAGTTAACGTTAGCGCTGCATTACTTGTTTGACAGTCCGAGAGACAAATTTATTTTTGATGTCGGGCATCAGTCTTACGTTCATAAAATTTTAACCGGCCGGATGAATCAATTCGACACTTTGCGTAAATATAAAGGGCTTTGCGGATTTGTGAAACGGTCCGAGAGTGAACATGACGTCTGGGAAGCCGGACACAGCAGCACGTCGTTATCCGCGGCGATGGGCATGGCGGTATCGCGCGACCTGCAAGGGAAATCAAACCGCGTCATCGCTATGATCGGCGACGGCGCCTTAACGGGCGGCATGGCGCTCGAAGCGCTCAATCATATCGGACACGAGCGCCGTAAGCTGATGGTCGTGCTTAACGATAACGAAATGTCGATCGCTCCGAACGTTGGCGCGCTCAGCAACTATTTGGCGCGCATCCGCTCCGACCGTCATTATGTAAAGGCCAAAGAAGAGGTCGAGCAATTGCTCAAGAAAATTCCGGCCATCGGCGGGACGCTTGCCAAGACGGTCGAGCGGTTGAAAGACTCCTTCAAATATTTGGTCGTACCGGGGGTATGGTTCGAAGAGCTCGGATTTACGTATTTCGGTCCGGTGGACGGCCACAATCTGTCTCTGCTGATGGAAACGCTGAAGCAAGCGGATAAGGTGAACGGTCCGGTCGTCGTCCATGTCATTACGCTGAAAGGCAAGGGCTACTCGCCCGCGGAAGCCGATTCGCACAAGTGGCATGGCATCAGTCCTTACAAGATCGAATCCGGTCAGGTCTTGAAGCCGGTCGGTCCGCCGATGTATACGGAAGTGTTCGGCAGTACGCTGATCGAGCTCGCCGCGCAGGATAAGCGCGTCGTAGCCATTACCCCGGCGATGCCGGGCGGATCCGGGCTGCTCGGGTTTGCCAAGGCCTACCCGGAACGGATGTTCGACGTAGGGATTGCCGAGCAGCACGCGGCGACCTTCTCCGCCGGTTTGGCGTCCGAAGGCTTGAAGCCGGTGTTTGCCGTATACTCCACGTTCCTGCAGCGGGCCTATGACCAGGTTGTACACGATATATGCCGCGCCAACCTGAACGTAACTTTCGCCATAGATCGCGCCGGCTTCGTCGGACCCGACGGCGAAACGCATCAAGGGGTGTATGATATTGCTTACTTGCGCAGCATCCCGAATATGGTCGTAATGATGCCGAAGGATGAGAACGAGCTCCGTCATATGATGAAGACGGCGCTCGATTATGAAGACGGCCCGATCGCATACCGGTATCCGCGCATTAACGGACTGGGCGTACCGCTCGACGAGCAGTTGACGGCGATTCCAATCGGCACATGGGAAACGCTCCGTCATGGGCAGGATGCGGCGATTTTAGCCGTCGGCCCCATGATTCCGATCGCCCTCGAAGCGGCGGAGACGCTGGCGAAGGAAGGCGTACAGGTGCGTGTCGTCAACGCGCGGTTTATCAAGCCGATGGACGAAGCGATGCTGAACCAGCTGGCCAAGGAAGATATCCCGGTCCTTACGCTCGAGGAAGGTGCCGTGATGGGCGGCTTCGGCAGCGGGGTTCTTGAGTATTATTCGCTCCATAACCATTACGGTATGAGGGTGAAGACGATCGGCGTTCCCGATTACTTCGTGGAGCACGGTTCGGTCGGACAACAGCGGGAGGAAGTCGGTTTGACCGCCGAACGTCTCGTGTCCGAATTGACGGCGCTCGTGCCCCGCAAACGACAAAGGGCGTAACGTTCAGAGTAGGAGAGGTTCATGGCATCGGATAAAACGGAAAAGGAACGGCTGGACGTTCTTCTTGTCGAACGCGGACTGTTCGAAACGCGCGAGAAGGCGAAATCCGCCATTATGGCGGGGCTCGTCTCCGTAGCGGGCGAACCGGTCGACAAGGCGGGCACGAAAGTGCCCAAAGCCGCAGCGATTGTCGTCAAGGGCGCGCTGCACCCCTACGTCAGCCGTGGGGGATTGAAGCTGGAGAAGGCGCTCCGCAAGTTCGAGATCGACGTGAGCGGTGTGACGATGCTCGATATCGGGGCGTCGACCGGCGGCTTCACGGACTGCGCCTTGCAGCATGGCGCGGCCTACGTTTACGCCGTCGACGTCGGATACAATCAATTGGATTGGTCGCTGCGTAAGGATCCGCGGGTGTGCGTGATGGAACGCACAAATTTCCGTTTCATGCAGCCCGGGGATCTTCAAGGGCCTCAGCCGACTTTCGCGTCGATCGACGTGTCGTTCATCTCGCTGAAGCTTATATTACCGGCCCTCCACGGCTTGTTAGCCGACGATGGGACGGTTGTGGCGCTCGTAAAGCCTCAGTTTGAGGCTGGCCGGGAGAAGGTGCCGAAGACGGGCGTCGTCCGCGAGCCGGCCGTACACCGGGAAGTGCTGGAGACGGTGCTGCGCTTCGCCCAGCAGAACGGTTTCGCCCTGCGCGGGTTAACGTTCTCTCCGATCAAGGGCGGCGAAGGGAACATCGAATTTTTAGCTTATTTACAAAAATCCATACAAGGCGTCATCCCGGAGCCGGAGCTGGATGCTCTCATTCGGGCTGTCGTGCAGGAGTCGCAAAGCATGCAGGACTCATCCCAGGGTTGAAGCGGTAATTTCGCTTGGCCTGCGCGTTATTGGAGGACGGACGGCAACGTCTGTCCGACGTAACCGGGATGAGTTTTTTTGCCAATTATAGAGGAGATTGGCGCATTTTCCTCGAATAGTACTACCCGAGGTGATGCCATGCAAAGCGGAGACGGTTTCATTGTGATTCTCCTCATCGTCGTGCTCATTTTCTGGCTGTATAAGTACCTTCGGGGAAAAATGCGCGAAACGGTGGAGCAAGTGCCGCCCTTGGAGTGGTTAACGGAAGAAGCCGTTCCCGAGGATGAAGCGACACTATTACTCGGGGAATACGGATACCGGGTGTTGAGCGGCAAACGGCGCGTGCCCGTATATATTTTGGTGAACGATTCGGAGTCGCTGCAAAGCCGGTTGTTTATCGATTATATGGCGGAGCGGGACGGGGAATATTACGCCGTTAAGCTGGCCAAGGATCGTAAGCCGCTTGAGAAAACAGGCAGCGCGGTCCGCGACCGGTTGTTCGTCTACCAACTGTTGGATGCGCAAACCGCCGGCGTCCTTTACGTGCATCTGCAGGACAAGCTTATCGATTGTTACCGGTTCAGCTTAACCGAACCGGATGAAGAGGAACTTTAATGTTCACACATAGCCGATCACATACCTCAGGGAGGAACCTATGAAGGGCCAACGACATGTGAAAATTCGCGAAATTATTACGAACAACGAAATCGAAACGCAGGATGAACTGGTGGAGCAGCTGCGCAACGGCGGTTTTCACGTCACCCAGGCGACCATTTCGCGGGATATCAAAGAAATGCATCTGATCAAAGTACCGCTCGACGACGGACGATATAAATATTCGATGCCGGCGGATCAAAGATACAATCCGCTGCAGCGGCTCCGCCGCGCGCTGAACGACCACTTCGTCCATATCGATTACTCGGAGAATCTGGTCGTGCTGAAGAGCTTGCCCGGCACGGCGAATGCGATCGGCGCCCTGATCGACAGTCTGGAATGGAATGAGATTATGGGGACTATTTGCGGCGACGATACGATCTTGATCATTTGCCGGACGAAGGATCAGAGCGTCCATGTGGTCAATCAAATTCTCGGAATGCTAAGTTAATCGCAGGGGAAGAGGTGCGCTTATGCTGTTGGAATTGTCCATTCGTCATTTAGCCGTGATCGAGCATGTGGAGCTCCATTGCAAATCCGGCTTTCACGTTCTGACCGGGGAAACCGGAGCCGGCAAATCGATTATTATCGACGCCTTAAGCTTGATTGCGGGCGGCAGGAGCTCCTCCGATTTGGTGAGGTACGGGAGCGATAAAGCTTCGATCGAAGCTTTGTTCCAAGTCGGGGCCGATCATCCGGTACGGGAAGCGTTATCCCGGTTAGGCATAGAAGGCGTTTCAGAAGAGCATCTTATTATACGCAGAGAAATTTCGGCACAGGGCAAAAGCACGAGCCGGGTGAACGGTCAGCTGGTGAATTTGGCGATGCTGAAAGAGATCGGGGAATGGCTCGTTAACATTCACGGACAGCATGAGCATCAGTCGCTCTTTAAGACGGAGGAGCACATCCGCCTGCTGGATATGTTCGGTGAAGCGGAGATCGGTCCGGTCAAACGGGAATACCGCCAGGCTTATGCCGCTTACCAATCGATCCGCAAGCAGGTGCGCGAGCTTCAGGAAACGAGCCAGCAGGCCCTTCAGATGGCCGATTTATACAAATTCCAAGTGGAAGAAATCCGTTCGGCCAAGCTGAAGCCGGGCGAAGACGAGGCGCTGCAGGAAGAGAAGCGGAAGCTGTCCAACGCCGAGAAGCTGTATCAGAACGCGGCGGACGCCTACGAGCTTATATACGGCGGAAGCAAGGGGCTTGATGCGATCGGACGAGCCGTCCAGAAGCTGCAAGACATTGCGTCTTACGATACGGTCAGGCTGCAGCCGTTAGCAGAGCAAGTTCAATCGGCGTTCTATCAGCTGGAGGACGCCGCGTATCAAATTCGCGATTATCGCGACGAGATCGAATTCAACCCGGCGCGGCTCGATTTTATCGAACAAAGACTGGATACGATTTCCACACTTCGGAGAAAATATGGAGATAACGTAGCAGATATTCTGACCTATGCGGACAAAATCGAGGCGGAGCTCCACCTCATCGAACATAAGGACGAACGGCTGCAGGAGCTGCAGCGGGAGGAACGGCAGGCTGTCGAGCTGCTCGGGCGCTTAGCTTCCGACTTGACGCTGAAACGGATGGCTGTCGCGGAACGGCTGTCCGGGGAGATCGTGGTTGAGCTTCGCGAATTACATATGGAACGAACGCAATTTAAAGTGCACTTCGCGGCGGAAGGCGAGCGCAAGTTTACGCCCGAGGGTGCGGATCAAGTGGAGTTTCTTATTTCGGCAAACCCCGGAGAACCGCTCCGCTCGTTAAGCAAAATTGCCTCAGGCGGGGAAATTTCGCGCGTGATGCTGGCGCTGAAATCAATATTCGCCCGCGTTGACCGTATTCCCGTACTCGTGTTCGATGAGGTGGATACCGGGGTAAGCGGGCGCGCGGCGCAAGCGATCGCCGAACGCATGTCCAAGCTGTCGCGAAGCTGCCAGGTTTTCTCGATCACCCACCTGCCGCAGGTGGCCTGCATGGCCGATGTGCATTATCTTATCCGCAAGACGACCGATGAAGATCGGACGTACACGCGGATCGAGGATTTACACGGAAGCGACCGGGCGCATGAGCTTGCGCGGATGCTCGGCGGGGTTGAAGTAACGGACAAAACGATCGAGCATGCGCAGGAAATGTTAGCCTTAGCCAATGATAAAAAAGCAAAGATGCTCTGACGGGGTGGGAGCATTTTGGAGTTATAAAAGCGGGAGCGCGGGGTTACCTTAAAGGTACACAAACGGCGGTGCTGCCAAGTGATCTAAGTGCAAGTAAGGTCATGGATTGCAGGTGTGACGCCAGCTTTTTGAAGCCATCGTAGAGCTTGGTGCCGCTAAGCAAAGGAAGCAAGGGAGCGTGAGCGAATTGAGTTCCAACCAGAGAAAAAGATTGATTGGATTACTGCTCGTCCTCTTCGTTTGTTTGGGTAGCTTGACCACCCCATTCCGCAGCTTTGCCTCATTCCCCGAGGAACTTCGATTATTTTCCGGTCAAGAGGCTCATTTGAATTTGGTCATGCCGGTCAGCGCACAAGTAACGGTCAATCATCCCGAAATCATTAAAGTTAATGGTTCCACGGAGCATTCCTTCCGCGTTGATCTTCATCAGCCGATCTCCTTAGAGTCCTACCGGGCAGGAAAAGCGGAAATGAAACTGAAATTATTCGGTGCGATTCCGCTCAAAACCGTGAAAGTAAACGTTGTTCCGGATTTGAAAGTGATTCCCGGCGGCCAGACGATCGGCGTTAAGCTGAAATCGGCGGGTATCATGGTCGTAGGCCATCATCTCGTCTCGGTTGCCGAGGATAAAAGGTCGTCTCCCGGTGAGGAAGCGAAGGTACAGCTGGGCGATCTCATTGTCAAAATGAACGGTAAGCCGATCCAGGACGTAAGTAAAGTGGCTGAGCTTGTCAAAGCGGCCGGCGAAAGCAAGAAACCGATTGTGCTTACGATTGTGCGAAACAACGAAACCTTAGAGATCCCGATAACGCCGGCATACGATGCGGTCGATAAAGCTTATCGGCTCGGCCTCTATATTCGGGATTCGGCGGCAGGTGTGGGCACATTGACGTTCTATGCGCCGGATCAGGGCGTATACGGCGCCCTTGGACATGTAATTACCGATATGGATACACAAACGCCAATTGTAGTCGGCGGGGGCGATATCGTGCACTCCAACGTCACCTCCATCTCGAAAAGTCAGAATGGGGAACCGGGGGAGAAGCGGGCTCAGTTTTCGAAGGAAAGCAAGTCGATTGGCAACATTGAGAAAAATACGCAGTTCGGCATTTTCGGTAAAATGTTCAATGCCCCGGATCACAGTTTATATGATAAAGCAATGCCTGTCGCTTTTGCCGAAGAAGTGCGCGAAGGGCCAGCGCAAATTTATACGGTGGTGAACGGTCAGAAAGTCGAGAAATTCGATATCGAAGTCGTCCACGTCGCGAAACAGGAGTTCCCGGCAACGAAAGGGATGGTCATCAAGATTACCGACCCCCGGTTGTTGGATAAGACAGGCGGCATCGTGCAGGGCATGAGCGGCAGCCCGATCATTCAGAGCGGTAAAGTCGTCGGCGCCGTCACCCATGTCTTCGTGAACGATCCGACGAGCGGATACGGTTGTTTTATCGAATGGATGCTGCAGGATGCAGGCATCATGCTAAGAGCGCCCGGTACGATAACGGAATCGGAGTCGAAGCCCGAACAACAACTGAAGGCCAGTTAACGGTCTTCAGTTTTTTTGTCTTGATGTTGATTGAAACAAATTTCGCGTGCAACCCGTCTAACCTAGAGAAAATAGAGGGGATTCCCTCTGCTTTTGTCGATAATTGTATTTTAATGAATTAAATTTTTAATTATAATAGATATCAGAAAAAAAATCCAGAAAAATAATATTCGACAGAAGGAATTTTAGGCTATCTGTCGAAATAATATACTTAGGTAAATAATGCTAAAGTTAATTGCCGCAAATGAAGGAGGAGTATAACGTTGCAAACTATTGAAGTTCTTTTAGCAGATGATAACCGTGAATTTACGAACCTATTATCCGAATTTATTGACGAGCAAGAGGATATGCGCGTTTCCGGCGTTGCCTATAACGGGAATGATGTACTTCGTTTAATTGAGCAAAGCGGTCAGGTGCCCGATGTATTAATTCTGGATATTATTATGCCGCACCTGGACGGTTTGGGCGTTCTTGAGAAACTTCGCGAAATGGATTTGAACCCGCAGCCCAAGATCATCATGCTCACCGCATTCGGTCAAGAGAATATAACGCAGAAAGCGGTTCAATTGGGCGCTTCCTATTATATTTTGAAACCGTTCGATATGGAAATTCTTACGAATCGCATACGCCAGCTGGTGAATAGTTCACAGTCGATGCCGATGATGTCGTCGCCATCGCCGATGAAAGCGAATGTCGTCCAACTGCCAAAGGGCAAGAATCTGGACGCCAACATTACAACGATCATCCATGAGATCGGCGTTCCGGCGCATATTAAAGGCTATCAATATTTGCGTGAAGCGATTACGATGGTTTACAACAATATCGAGATTCTGGGCGCCATTACGAAAACGCTCTATCCGGCTATCGCCGAAAAATACAAAACGACGCCGAGCCGCGTCGAACGTGCCATCCGCCACGCGATTGAAGTCGCCTGGACGCGCGGCAACATCGACAGCATCAGCCACCTGTTCGGTTATACGATCAATATAAGTAAGTCCAAGCCGACAAACAGCGAATTCATCGCGATGGTGGCGGATAAGCTTCGGATCGAGCATAAGGTGTCGTGAAAGGATAATTAGTGGCGCAATGATGCGGGTTTCGGAGGATGGAAACTGTGTGCAGTCTGTTTATGAAAGCCGATAAACCGCTTTGGAACCGATAAACTTACCTCATCTACCCGATAAATCGAATTTGATTTATTGGGTTTTGTATTTTGTATAAAAAGAGAACCCCTCCATAAATGGAGGGGCAGCTTCAATTACGAGGATGTGCTCGGGTTATCGGAATCCGCATTTCGTGCTTGTGCTAATTGTAAGTGGGCTTGATCAAGCTGTTCTTGGGCAGCCTGAATGTCATGTCGTCGATCCGTGTTATTATCCAGGGCTTGATTCAATTCACTTAGTGCATGTTTCACGGCATTATGGGCTTGGATCTCGGCATCCTGATTTTGTTGGCCGGATTGTTGGTCAGCCATCGAATACACCTCCTAAATGAGTTTTGTGCTTTACAGCAAAGTTAATATGGTCTAATTATTGCTTAATCATTCAAGCCCCGTGATTATTGCTATATTACGATCTTTGAAGCTATTTTCGCAGGCTTGAAAGCCCTAATAAAAAATTTTAAATTTTGAGCGGATAAAGGCTGCATAATTTTCCTCAACCGTATTATAATAAATTGTCATGATAATGCAGGGGGGAAATCGATTGGAAACGCCGACGTTGGCAGAACAGAAACAGGAATTACGGATCTGGAAGTGCGAAGATACGAATTGCAATGCATGGGTACGCGAAGAGTTTGTACACGAAGAATCGCCTGGCTGTCCTTTATGTAAAAGTCCGATGGTACAAAGTTATAAGCTTGTACCGCTTGCCGTTAAGAAAGTAAATAAAACCTTTTTTATGGGCAAAAGAAGATCATAACCGGAAGCCCGCCCTAACGGTGAGCTTTGATGCTACGATTACCTCCGAAATTGACTCGGGGGTTTTAGGCATATGACCTCAAAAAAAATGAGTAAGGCAAAAAGCGTCGTTGAATCATTATTTCCAATTAGAAGATACGATATTCGTTTGAAACGGTATCTAGGTGATGCCGTTTTTTTTGTTGCAGTCAAGCGGGTATCCAATAGAAGATCGTATTAAAAGACTGAAGGGAATAGTCGATGGGGAAGGGAAGGAGGGAAATATAACTATCTATTACATTTGGAGGGTGAACGTTATGGAAATGCTCTCTGGTTTTTTTGTTAATACTGAATATTTTGGTGCGGCAGAGCCGCTTGGTTAATGAGTGAGAGCTACGTTGTTAATCAAATAGAGCCACTATGTTAATGAGGAGAGCCATCGGAAAATGATGGCTCCCCTGTTTACAATATTTAACTATCGTATCCCGTTAGTTAGTTTAATAAATTTGTTGTCTATATTTGTTGAGTGTCTTCGTCGCTTTTGTACTCCAAAATATCACCTGGCTGACAATCCAAAGTCTTACATATCGCTTCTAATGTTGAAAAACGAACCGCTTTTGCTTTCCCATTTTTCAGAATGGAAAGATTCGCCATAGTAATTCCAACCCTCTCCGAAAGCTCCGTTACGCTCATTTTTCGTTTTGCTAACATCACATCAATATTAATAATAATTGCCATATGCTCCACCTCAGACCGTTAAATCATTTTCTGATTTTATATTAATAGCTTCTTGTAAAAGTCTTTGGAGAACAGCAGCAAAAACGGCGATCACCATAGAGGCGAAAATAATGACTAATCCCATTGGTATGAAACTTGGAGGGTCAACTCTCTTCCCCATGAAATAGTAGAGTGGCATACCTAGTAGGTACAAGGTACTGATTGTGATGGCACAGTATTTTATATTCTTTAAAGCTTTTACCGATAATTCCGAGAACGCTTGATTCTTATCAATATAGCTTAAAAGTTTAAAAGCTTGATACAGAGCAAAGTAAAAAGGAATCGCTGCTGCGTACATATCGATTAAAACGAGAGATTTCATATAAGCCATTTCTGGATACAATTCTCCAGCAAAATTCCCAATCTTAGGCACTAAAAATATGCACAAAGCGAGAATTGGGATTCCAATAAGAATAACAGCCATCTTCAAAAAGAGTGTTGTTCCTCGTTTCATAAAGTGCACCTCACTTATTTAATGTCAGTTTTTAATTTACCACATATTTTATCGTTTAACAATAAAATAATATCGTTTTTGATAAAAACAAAAAGCATTTCTCATTACAAAGAAATGCTCTTGAAAGTGCCTCAACTGATTTCTCGAAATTTTCTTGTGAAACACGGACTTGAATATCGAGGTCACCTTTGGTCAAAGTGTCAGGGATTGCTGTACTTCCTGCGTGTTGAATATCCCCATCTGGTACAACTTGTTTAATTCTTTCTCGTTGCTCAATAAATAATTGATGCGCTTTGTCATTTACCGAATGATTACAATAAAAATTCACTGACTCCATGTAATTCCCTCGCTTTCTTATACCATAGTAATTTTGTCTATACTGTTTTTAAATCCAAGGGCTTGTTTCGCTAAACTGTCCGTTACTTCAACAAACGAAAAGGAGCTGCCACGAAGGAGCTCCTCTACTATTGTATCCTTAAGGTCGCAGGGTCAACCGCACAACTAAGCTGGAACGTAGGTCAACCTGATCACCTGCTCGCCAATTCGATCGCTTGCCACGAGGCGCAGCGGCGGCCGTGGACCGGCGAAGAACGGTTTGCCGTGACCCAGCACGACTGGATGGAGATAGAGTCGATACTCATCAACGAGACCGAGCTCCGTTAGACTGTGCGCCAACTCCGGCCCGGCAACTTCAATCTCCCCTTCATGCTGAGCCTTCAGCCCACGTATGGCCGCTGCGAGGTCGCCCTCGATCAGAGAAGCGTTCGGACCGACGGACTTTAACGTCCTCGACACCACCCACTTCGGTTTGCTTTGCCACGCCGCTGCGTATTCCCGTTCCGGCGCATCCCATTCAATATGGTCTCCGTCCCAATACCGCATGGTCTCGTACATGCGGCGCCCGTACAGGCTGCCCGCCAGGCCGCGCACGTCGTCGATGAAATGACGGAATAGCACGGGGTCGGGCTGGAATGCCGTGTGGTCGTGGTCGACGAACCCGTCCAGAGACTGGTTCAATGCGAAAACGATCTTTGCCATTCGACTGACTCTCCTCCCTGGTTTTCTCACACATTCATCATCAGGATTACACGTCCCATATGCAGCCTCCTTTATGTCTACATTTTATCATACAACAGCATGGCCGGTTTCTCATGGATTGCTAATGTGCACAGTCCTGGCCCGACCGAAGGCAGACTGATCATCTTCTATCCTTTCAAACATTCCCTAATAGTTCATCGATGAGATTCAACTATCCTGCCAGTTACTTCAATAAAAAAGAGAACCAGCCATAGCCGCTCCTCCACTCTCGTTCCTCGTTAGTTTAACCAACTTATATCGCCATTGTGAGCAGCTTGTAACCCTCGGGATCCCAAAATTCAAAACTACCATGGCCACCATCTGAAATATCGGTTACTTCTACTCCTTTTTTCTTTTAAGTACCGAGATTTCGTCATAAAGTTACTTCTGCACAATCTGAATAAGGTTGCCGCATGTATCGTCGAAGACCGCTATTGTGAGTTCGCCCATTTTTGTCGGTTCCATAGTAAAATTCACGCCGTTTTCCAATAATCGTTTGTACTCTTTATTAATATCTGCAACGCCAAACATTGTTGCTGGGATGCCATCGGCAAATATCTTCTTTTGATACTCTTTAGCGGCAGGATGGTCATTCGGTTCGAGTAAAAGCTCGGTACCGTCTTGCTCATCGGGAGAAACAAGCGTTATCCACCTAAATTCTCCGACGGGAACGTCATGCTTTTTTACAAAGCCAAGCGTTTCTGTATAAAACTCCAATGCCTTGTCTTGATCTTGAACGAATATACTGGTAACAATGATTTTCATTATGTTTTTGCCTCCTTTGATATTTGCGACGTTGCTGCTCTGCTAACGCTTGTCCAAGTGCAATACCCAAATTCAATATGGCTCACTTTACCTGCTGGGAGTAAAACAATAAATCTGCATTAGAAAACATGCTCAAACCACACCTCTTTAAAAGGGCGCAGCCCAAACTTTGACATTAGCCATGTCAAGGCATCCCCAACAAGAGTGTTGGGCATGTAAAAACGAACCCAAAAGCCCTTAGTCTCTAAGGTCCATCCTATTTTTTATTTCCGCCAAAAAGTTGAACAGTCTGCCTTATCCAAAATAATAAACTCAATCATTTTCTCAAGTAATTCGTAATTTACCGGCTCATTCCACGGAATTCTAAACAAGCCTTTGGTAGCGCTGTAACCAGCTTGTGCAATGTCATCGGCAAAGTGCGTAATGCCTACTTCTTCGGGTGAAACGCTCAAATGATACTTTGCTGTGGAAAAGCCGATGATAAATGTGCCGTGATAGGAAAACATTGGCGTATTCCACTTGATTTGCGGTTCCAAATTTGGGAAATTATTAGCAACCCACACCAAAACTTCCTCTGCTCGATCGCGGTGGTCGGGATTATCAATACGCGCTAAATATTCTGCAAAAACTTCCATGTTGTTCCCTCCCAAAATTATGTTCAACGTTCAACTGAATCACTTCACGGTTTAAACTTCCTTTAATATACCATAAAACATGCGATTGCCATTCGACTATCCTGCCCGTTAGTTTAGTCCCAAACTGGCTCTGTACAATAACATGATGGCTCCATTTTATTAACACGGTGGCTCTAACTCATTAACCTAATGGCTCTCTGGCATTGAAATATTCAAATACCAGAGAGCATCCCTTTGTAATCCCTGTAGTCTTATCACCCATAGGGTTCCTTAATGATTCCCCGTACGCTCATTTATATCGATTTATACCGGATATTTACATGCAAGCTTTTGGATTTGCCGATATCCGGTTTTAGATCTAAACTCATCGCAGGCAAATAGGGACTTGTTCTTGCTTTGAATTGAAACCCGAAACGCTGCCAAAATTTTGCCTCGTCCTTGCTCTCCGCTCGAAGAACAATTCTCGAGAACGATTGCATTTCGGTCATTTTCTCCAAAAATTTATACATGATCTGTGTGGCCAGACCTTGTCCCTGAGGAAGTACGAGCAGCTTGTGAATATCGATGGTCGGTTCCTCGATTTCAAATCCGCTGTACAAGTATTCCTTCTTAGCCGGATCATATAAGCTGAAAATAAACGTAAACAAGTCACTTTCACTATGCGGCGCTTGATAGCAAATCTTCCAACTATCCTCATGCTTAAGGATCGATACGAAAACTTCCGCTCCCATAATTAAAGAGAAATCGGCAGCTAATTTATGATATAATTGGTCATTTATGGTTTTCAGAGCATTAGTGACTTTCGGCTGCCAAATATACCAATGTTCCATTGCGGTTCATCCTCCGTCCTTGATCTATTTTATTTTATGCTCACATGTATAATCTTATGGCATGGTTAACCATTGACGAAAAAGTTGTCCTACGGTTACGGGTGAAAATGTGATTTTGCACGTTCGAGGGCGTGATTATTTTGTCTGTATTCCCATACTTTCGCTTCGCTTGAGTGATTTATTTTTATTCGGTTCTGTAAATCATAAGGGCGAATCCACGAAAGGAGTGATAAGACGTGAACAAAGTCAGCTTATCTTTAACTGCGGTTGTGGTTTCCGTATCTTTATTGGTGGGTTGCAATGCGAATGGCACGAATAATGTAAGGTCGCAATCGACGAATTACCGCCATCATAACATGGTTAACCAAAATAGAGGGCTTGTTCGACCTCTAGATGCAGCAACTACGCCAGGAAATACCGATACAACCACTACGCCAACAGATACGGCACAACACAAGTTTAGCGATGTTCCGAGTGGAGAATGGTACGCAGAAAGCGTTCAATGGAGCTCTAATTTGGGAATCATCGACGGGTATCCGGATGGAACTTTTCAACCTGACAAATCAATGACAAGAGCGGAAGTCATCAAAGTTATTAAGTCTTTAGCAGATAAGGGCTATATCGTTATTCCATCTGGGACAACGCCAGGGGGCACGACGACAACACCGGGCGGGACGACGACGACGCCAGGCGGAACGACGACGACGCCATAAATATTTACGAAAGACATGGAGGAATAAACTCTCCATGTCTTTTTCGTGTTCGCCGAGCAAGGGATCTTAAGAGAGACGTCCTGAACAACGGCTGACGCTGTATATCGGGTGGTCAAGAAGGGCTTGATGACATCCTTTATTTAATGGGACCGGTGACCAGCTCGCTTAGTGGCCCGGTTGTTGGGAAATGTCTCGGCGTACAAATAAGCCCTCCCGGCTTCTTTCTATATAAAGAAGCGAGAGGGATGAAAAGTGTGCTTTCTCGATATCTGGAGCGTAGGCTTTCGTTAACGAATTACGGGCGAATTTCGCATTTATTTTTGATAAAGCGAATTTGATTTTCCAGCCTGTTGATCGTATCGGTTGTCTCTTGATCCGGGTTACCGGAAGTTTGCTGAAGCGATTCAAGTTCCTGCTGAAGCTCGTGAAGATCTTGACCGGCATTGGCACAATTGTAGGAGCTCTCAAGCTGATTCAACATACAGATAGTAACCTCCATCCTCGAACATCGTAAGTGACGACTTTAGTATGGAACAGCGCGAGGCCGGCTATGCCTGCGAAGCGCAGGCAATTACAGGATCGGATGACTCTTCTGCTGAAGCGATTGCTCTTGTCTTCCTTCTTCCCGGTAGATGGTTTCGGCCCAGTCCAACCAGCCTTCGGGCAAACGGTTCTTGATCATTGCTTGCATATCTGGGTTGTCTATGTTGGAAGAAGCTAAGTCATAAATCAACTTCTCATAAGTTTGTAACATCGCATCGAAATCCATGCCGACATCTTCCATCAACAGTTCCTTGATTGCGCGATCATTATCGTTGAAGTCGCGGTAGATCAAGCCATCATAAATTTCCGTAATCAGACCGTTCTGAACACGAACAATTTTTTGGCATATCTTTTGCATTGAATCTACTCCTTGAGCTGGAATAAATTTCATTATACCATACGGAATTGCTCGGAAGGTGTACAATTTTGTAAGTATTTTCTTTTTTTATCCATTCATTCAGAGGGTATACGGGCCTTTTAACCTGGGCAATGTAACAAAAGTGGTGTTTATGACAATTGGCGTCGAACGGACTCGGCGCAAGTATGCGAGGTAGGGAGGCTGACGAGCACAATGGAGCAAGCCCATTCAGACCCAAAAGTGGATTCGTATAAAATCGGAGTAGGCCGCATACAGGAACTGATGCCGACGATGGTCGAGGCATACCATAATTTCACCGGGATCTGTTTCGATCCGGGCGCGCTTGAAGCGAAGCATAAACAATTGATAGCACTGGGCATCAGCCTGTTCGCCAACAACGAAGTATGCACGTATTATCATGTGCAGGAAGCGATTGCCTCGGGAGCTTCACAGCAAGAAGTTATGGAGGCGATGGCGGTCGCTTCGGCGGTGGGCAGCGGTCATACGCTATCGCAGGGCGCGACAAGGGTACAGCAGGCGCTGGAGACGTTAACGGCGGGTACGCAATAAATTTGCTCCGGCGAGAAGGCGTGAGCTGTTCAAGCCATTCGCCGGCTGTTGTCCGGTAGGCCAGGAGCTGAAGGTAAATAAATAAAGCTCTCCCAAGAACGGAGAGCTTTATCCGGTGTAGATAGGCGCGCGCCTATCTCTTTTTGCGTTTTTGCCGGAAACGGGGGGCGACATAATTGCGTTTACGATCGCGGAAAAAAATCCAACCGCCGATAAAAGCGACGCCCAGACCGAATAAAATAAACCCGAGGGCCAATTTCCACCACAGGATACCCGCATCGCCGTCATTGACGTCGAATTGAGCGAACCAAGCGTCTTTCATGGCCAAAAATCCGTACGTTGCCATGAACCCGGGAATGACAAGCAAGAGAATGGCAATAAATCGTTGAAATACGGCGTTCATTTGCAGCTCCTTCAATCGGTAATACGCGTTTACCCTTACGTTATCACATTTCGTGCAACAATTCATGTCAATTCACAAATTGGACTATATTTCTTCGGTAAAATAAGGTTAAAATATAAGAATCATAGATTTGGGAGGTATCGAGATGTCGCAAGTTTTTGATACGATCGTTCTCGGTGGCGGGATCGGCGGGTACTCCGCGGCCATTCGGGCGTCTCAACTGGGAAAGACGGTGGCGATCGTTGAGCAGGACAAGCTGGGGGGAACGTGCTTGCACCGCGGCTGCATCCCAAGCAAAGCGCTGCTGCGCAGCGCGGAAGTGTACGCGCTCATGAAGGAAAGCGATCGTTTCGGCATTCAAGCCGAAGCCGTCCGGCTCGATTATGCGAAAATATCCGATAGAAAAAATTCAATTGTGGATCAACTGTATCAAGGTCTGCAATTTCTAATGAAAAAAATAAGATTACGGTTTTTAATGGGAAAGGCCGCATTATCGGACCTTCCATTTTCTCTCCGCGCAGCGGCACCGTTTCCGTGGAGCAGGAAGATGGCGAGATTTTGAATCTTGTTCCGGATAAGCTGATCATCGCCACGGGCTCACGACCGCGTACGCTGCCGGGACTCGAAACGGACGGCGTTACCGTGCTGAACAGCGACGAAGCGCTGCAGCTCGAAGCTTTGCCGGCCTCGGCGATCATTATCGGCGGAGGAGTCATCGGCGTAGAATGGGCATCGATGCTGAGCGACTTCGGGGTCGAGGTGACGATTGTCGAATACGCGCCGAGATTGCTGCCTTCCGAGGATGAAGACGCGTCGCGCGAACTGGAGAAGCTTTTGAAGAAGCGCGGCGTTACGATCTATACGGGTGCGAAGGTGCAGACGGAATCGGTCGTTCGAGGAGCCAAGCAGGTGACCATCAGCATCGAGCAGCGGGAAACTACGCAGGAGCTGACGGCACAGTTGGCGCTCGTATGCGTAGGCCGGCAGGCGAATATCGAAGGCATCGGACTTCAGAATACGGATGTCAAGGTAGAGAACGGCTTCATTAAAGTCAATGAAGACATGCAAACGGCCGAACTTCATATTTACGCCGTCGGCGATTGTATCGGCGGGCTGCAGCTGGCCCATGCCGCTGCGCACGAAGGCATTGCCGCAGCGGAGCACGGGGCAGGACTGCCCACGCATGCTTACGCCCCGCATCAAGTGCCGCGCTGTGTGTATTCGCGTCCGGAGATCGCCAGCATTGGCTATACCGAACGGGAAGCGCGAGAGCAGGGGCGTCAGGTGAAGACAGCGAAGCTGTATTTTCAAGGGCTCGGCAAGGCACGGGTGCTCGGCGAAACGGACGGATTCGTGAAGGTCGTGGCCGACGAGGAAAGCGGCGATATCGTCGGCGTGCATATGATTGGCGCCCACGTGACCGATTACATCGCGGAGGCGGCGCTGGCGCAATTGCTGAATGCAACGCCTTGGGAAGTGGGGCAGACGATTCATCCACATCCGACATTGTCCGAAATTTTAGGGGAAGCGATGCTTGCCGTTGACGGCAAATCGATCAGTTTTTAACGCGGAAAAATTGTGTTCATATTCCAATCCGTTTATAATATAAATATAGCGTCAAGTATTAGCACCTGGTTATAATAATAGCTGCTGATCGCAGTTGATGACGCCTATATGCATTCGATAACGGAGGAGGCGTTTGCCCCATGTCCATCGGACAAATGACGAAACACCGACAGCTCGGCTTGACGGATCAACAAGTCATCGAGATGTATACATACATGCTGAAAGCGCGCATGTTCGACGAGCGCGGGTTTCTGCTGCAGCGCTCCGGGAAAATCGCGTTCCACGTTTCCGGCATCGGTCAAGAGACGGCGCAGGTGGCGGCTGCTTACGCCTTGGAGCGGGGGACGGATTATTTCCTCCCGTATTACCGCGATTACGGCTTCGTGTTAACGGCGGGCATGACGCTGCGGGAGCTGCTGCTGTCCGTCTTCGCCAAAGCCGAGGACCCGAACAGCGGCGGCCGGCAAATGCCGGGGCACTTCAGCCATAAGAAGCTGAACATCGTGACCGGGTCCAGTCCCGTGACGACGCAAGTGCCGCACGCGGTCGGGTTTGCCTTGGCGGCGAAGATGAAACGCAAATCGTTCGTCTCGTTCGTGACATTCGGAGACGGATCGAGCAATCAGGGCGACTTCCATGAAGGCTGCAACTTTGCGGGCGTTAACAAGCTGCCGGTCATCTTCATGTGCGAGAACAACCAATATGCGATTTCCGTGCCGCTGCACAAGCAAACCGCAGGCAGCATTGCGGAACGTGCCGCGGGCTACGGATTCCCCGGCGTCAAGGTGGACGGCCGGGATGCGCTTGAGGTGTACCGCGTCGTGAAAGAAGCGAGGGAGCGGGCGCTGCGCGGCGAAGGGCCGACCTTGATCGAAGCGGTCATGTACCGCATCCCGCCGCATTCGACGTCGGATAACGATCTGCTGTACCGTACCCAGGAAGAAGTGGATATGAACCGGGCGCAGGACGGTTTGCCGAGATTCCGGCAATACTTGGTCAATTGTGGCGTGTGGTCCGAAGAGCAGGAAGCCGCGCTTGCGGAAGAGATTAAGAAAGAGCTGGTCGAAGCGACGAACTATGCCGAGCAGGCGCCTTATCCGCAACCCGAAGATACGCTGCGGCACGTATACGGCGAACAGGGAGGCGAAGCATAATGGCGGTTATTACTTATCTGGAAGCGATCCGGACGGCGATGAAGGAAGAGATGGAGCGCGACGACAACGTGTTCGTGCTCGGCGAAGACGTCGGCAAGGGCGGTGTTATGAACGCGACCAAAGGGCTCCGCGATCAATTCGGCGAAGAGCGGGTGATGGATACCCCGCTGGCCGAATCGGCGATAGCGGGCGTGGCGATCGGCGCGGCCATGTACGGCTTGAAGCCGGTTGCGGAGATGCAGTACGCCGACTTCATCTTCCCGGCTACAAACCAGATTATTAGCGAGGCGGCGCTTATTCGTTACCGTTCGAACAACGATTGGAACTGTCCGGTCGTGATCCGGGCACCCTACGGGGCTACGGGCGGGGGCGCGCTGTATCACTCGCAATGTCCCGAGGGCGTGTTCTTCGGCATACCGGGGTTGAAAATCGTTGCCCCGTCCGATCCGTACGATGCGAAGGGTTTATTGAAAGCGGCGATCCGCGATGCCGATCCGGTCTTATATTTTGAACATAAGAAGTGTTACCTGGGCATTACGGGTGAAGTGCCGGAGGACGATTATATCGTGCCGATCGGCAAAGCGAAGGTGAAGCGCGAAGGGACCGATATTACGGTCATTTCGTACGGGATTACCGTGCAGTATGCGCTGCGGGCCGCCGAGGAGCTGGCGAAAGAGGGGATCAGCGCGCACGTGCTCGATCTGCGGACGCTGCAGCCGCTCGATAAGGAAGCGGTGCTGCAGGCGGCAAGCCGCACGGGCAAGGTGCTGATTGTGCACGAAGACAACAAGACCGGCGGCGTCGGAGCGGAAGTATCCGCGTTGATCGCCGAAGAGCTGTTGTTCGAGCTCGATGCGCCGATCATGCGGTTATGCGGCCCGGATGTGCCGGCGGTTGGCATGAACCCGCCGATGGAGAAGTTTTTCTTGCTCAATACGGATAAAATCAAAGACGCTATGCGAAAATTGGCCTTGTTCTAGCGCGGAATGGCCGAAATGACGGGCGGCCGGGCTTCTAAGCCAACGGCCGCCGAAGCTTTGGGGGGAAGCAGCATGCAAGAGAATCGGAAGGGGACCGAAGTGACCGTTCCCCATTTGGCGGAAAGCCTGGTCTCGGCGACGGTCGGCAAATGGTTGAAAAAACCGGGCGATTATATCGAGCAATACGATGTGTTGTGCGAATTGATTACGGAGAAGGTAACGGTGGAGATGCCGTCTCCGGTCGAAGGGACACTCGTCCGGCTGCTTGTGGACAATGGCGCCACGGCGGCTGTCGGTGCGCCGATTTGCATTATTGAGGAGCCAGCGGCAGCCGGCGCAGCGGGAAGCGCAGCACCTTCGCAAGGTCAAGCGGCTGTGAGCACGGCAAGCGCGAGCGGTCCGACCGGCTCGGGGATGAGTGGTCGTTACTCCCCTGCAGTGCTGAAGCTGGCGGGCGAACACCGGATTGACCTGACGCAAGTGCAGGGAACCGGCCTTGGCGGCCGTATTACCCGTAAGGACGTTGAAGCTTTCGCAGCGGCCGGCGGCGCACAAGGCGCGCCGAGGCAGAACGAAAGAACCCCGGCGCCTCCAGCGACAGAGGCCGAAGTGAACCGGGCTGCGGCTGCGGCCGCGGCGATGGACGGCGTCTTCATGGCAACGCCTCCGAAGGTTTCGGTCCGCTCTTCGGGCCTGCATTTATCGGAAAATCCGCCGCTGCCGAACATCGAGGTCGAAGGCCAGAAGCTGAAAGGCCGCGGCGAATATTTAATCGACGTGACGCCGATTCGCAGCGCTATCGCGAGCAAGATGCGGCAAAGCAAGACGGAAATTCCGCACGCCTGGATGATGATCGAGGTAGACGTGACGAATCTCGTCCTGCTGCGCAACAAGCTGAAGGATGAGTTCATGAAACAGGAAGGCATCAACCTGACGTACCTGGCCTTCCTGATAAAAGCTGTCGTCAATGCGATTAAGGACTATCCGATTATCAACTCCGTGTGGGCGACTGATAAAATCATCGTCAAACGCGACATCAACATTTCGCTTGCCGTCGGTACCGAAGATTTCCTCGTGACGCCGGTCATCAAGAAGGCCGATCAGATGAACATCGCCGGCCTCGCCCGCGAGATCGACGGGCTGACCCGCCGGGCGAGAACCGGCAAGCTGTCGCTCGACGAAATGCAAGGCGGTACGTTTACGGTGAACAATACGGGCTCGTTCGGTTCGATCATGTCGTATCCGGTTATCAATTATCCGCAAGCGGCTATCCTATCGTTCGAATCGATCGTCAAGAGGCCCGTGGTCATTCAAGACATGATCGCCGTCCGTTCGATGGTGAACTTATGCTTGTCGCTCGACCACCGTATTTTGGACGGCATCATTTGCGGCCGTTTCCTGCAGCGCGTGAAAGAGAACCTGGAAGGCTACAACCAGGACACGAAAGTGTATTAGGATTTAAAGAAAGCTGCTGATCGTCAGGAGCACGGTGGACAATACCATAGTGATCAAGGTTACATAAATGACGATTTTGAAAATTAACTTATTCTGCAAGCGTCTCAGCTCCTCTTTATGGGAATACTCATCCTAACCATTTTAACTCATTTCGCACAATGGAGGAAAGATATGATACAGCAAAACCGGTTGGTTGCGGAGTTTTTGGAATTGGTGCAAATCGACAGCGAGACGCGGCATGAGCAGGAAATCAGCAAGGTGCTGAAGCAAAAGTTTACCTCTTACGGGTTGACCGTGAAGGAAGACGACTCGGCGGCCAAGACCGGCCACGGCTCGAATAACTTGTTCTTTACACTGGCTGCGACTTCGAGCAAGCCTCTGCCGAAGCTGTTCTTCACTTCTCATATGGATACAGTGACGCCAGGTCGAGGCATTAAGCCGCAAATCGGGGAAGACGGCTACATCCGGAGCGACGGGACGACGATCCTCGGAGCCGACGATAAAGCCGGACTGGCCGCAATGCTGGAGACGATTCGCGTGCTGAAAGAGAACAGCATCGAGCACGGGCAAATCCAGTTTGTTATTACGGCGGGCGAAGAGGCGGGGCTTAAAGGCTCGCGCGCTATGGATCCGAAGTACCTGGATGCGGATTTCGGCTACGCGCTGGATTCGAACGGGACGATCGGCGATATCGCGGTAGCGGCGCCGACGCAGGCGAAAATTAACATCACCTTTTGGGGCCGTTCGGCGCATGCGGGCGTGAACCCGGAGGACGGGGTGAGCGCGATTACGGTCGCAAGCAAAGCCATTTCGCGTATGAAGCTCGGCCGTATCGATAAAGAAACGACCGCGAACATCGGCCGTTTCGAGGGCGGTGTTGAGGGCGCAACGAATATCGTCGTTGAGCGGGTGAAACTGGAGGCGGAAGCGCGAAGCTTAACGCAGGAGCGGATGAACGAGCAGGTCGAGAGCATGCGCGCCGCCTGCCAAAGCGCCGCCGACGAGATGGGCGCGAAGCTCGATTTCCAGAGCGAGGTCATCTATCCCGCGTACAAGTATGACGAAACGGCGCCGGTCGTGAAGCTTGCCATGTCGGCGTTGTCCAAAGTCGGTTGCACACCGAGAACGTTTCATTCCGGCGGCGGCAGCGACGCCAACGTGTTCAACGGCTTCGGCATTCCGACCGTGAACCTGGCCGTCGGCTACCTGGACATTCATACGACGAAGGAACGCATCGCGATCAGCGATTTGGTCAAAACGACCGAGGCGGTCGTCGCCATCGTACGGGAAGTGGCCGGCCGCGGTTAGCAGGGATAAGGGAAGCCTGTAACGGACTGCTCGTTCAGTAAATGAAAGTACATGAAATCGCCGCATACCTCGGTATGACGGCGATTTTTTTTGCTGCCAGTGAACAGGCCGATGGGATGAGATTATCTCGCTTTGCCAACGAGCGTGAGGTTCGTAGACAGATTGGACCATCGGCGGGCTTTCAGGCTCCGTTTACGACCCGTCTTCACGACGTTCCCGCCGAGAAATTCGTGCAGCGTCGCCGATGTGCCGGAGCGTTCCAGCAACGTTTTCAAGTAACGCCGAATTTCCCAGCCTTTACCCACAAGTCGAAGGTGCCCGTCTGCCGCATATATTTTCATAGAGATTCACCTGGCTTTCATAGTTTTATAGTACAACCTATGCGAAGCTTTCAGCGAATATGACCGGGTCTTTTTTGACCGGAGGAGTTAACATGGGGTACATTGGACGTATGCGAATCATTACCCTGAATGAAAAGAGAGGAATCGATCCGATGACATCATCCTTCCCCAAAAAATTTGAAGAAGTCACCCTGTCCACCAAGCCGATTTTTCAAGGAAAAATCATCTCGCTGCAGGTCGATACGGTACGGCTGCCGGACGGCGGCGAATCGACGCGTGAAATCGTCAGGCACCCCGGGGCGGTAGCCGTACTCGCCATTACGCCGGACGATCGCATGGTCGTCGTTGAGCAGTACCGCAAGCCGCTGGAGAAGAGCCAGGTGGAAATACCGGCCGGCAAGCTGGACGGCGGCGAGGACCCGCTGACGGCGGCGGGACGCGAACTGGAGGAAGAAACGGGTTATACCGCAGGCTCGCTTCGACATGTAGCATCCTTCTACACGTCGCCCGGTTTTGCCGACGAAATCCTGCATCTGTACGTGGCGGAGCAGCTCGTGACCGGAGAAGCCAAGCCGGACGAGGACGAGTTCCTTGAGATGGAGGCGGTTACGCTGGAGGAAGCACAGCAATATATCCGCGAGGGGCGAATCAGCGACGCCAAGACGATATTGGCCGTTTACGCTTGGCATTTGTACAAGCTGACCGGGAAGTTTCAATAAGATGAGCCTGAACGCGTACTACGCCGATCTTCATATTCACATCGGCAGGACGGAAGCCGGTCAAGCAGTAAAGATCAGCGCGGCGAACAACCTGACTTTCTATAACATCGCACGCGAGGCGTCGGCTCGCAAAGGCATGGATGTGGTCGGCATCATCGATTGCCACTCGCCGGGGGTGCAGGCGGAGATGCTGCATTATCTGGACAAAGGGGATATGGAAGAGCTGAAGGAAGGCGGCATTCGTTACCATCAGACGACGATTCTGCTGGGCTGCGAGCTGGAGGTGCGGGATCCCGGGATGAAAGCCGCTCATCTGATCGCTTACTTTCCCGCCCTGTCGGACATGCAGGCGTTCACCGCCTGGCTGCGCAAGCATATGAAGAACGTGCAGCTCAGCTCGCAGCGCCTCTACGTTCCCGCCCGGGAGCTGCAGCGGGAAGTGATCGACCGCGGCGGGCTGCTCGTGCCGGCACACATTTTCACCCCGCACAAAAGCGTCTACGGCAGCTGCTGCGCGCGTCTGAACGAGCTGCTCGACCCGGACGGCATTGCCGCCGTCGAGCTTGGGCTGAGCGCCGACACGACGATGGCGGCTCACATCGGGGAACTCGACCGGTACACGTTCCTGACGAACTCGGACGCGCATTCCTTACCCAAGATCGGCCGGGAGTACAACAAGCTTCAGCTTGCGGAGCCTACGTTCACGGAGTTTCGGCAGGCTCTTGAAGGCTTGAACGGCCGCCGGGTGCTGGCCAATTACGGGCTGAATCCCCGGCTCGGGAAATATCACCGGACTTACTGCGGCAGCTGCGAGTCGATCATCGACGAGCGGGGTGAGTCTGTGGTCGAGCGCTGCATCTATTGCGGCAGCACGAAGATCGTTCGCGGCGTTATGGACCGAATACTTGCGATCGCGGACCGTGAAACGCCCCTTGTACCGTCCGGCCGTCCGCCCTATATCTACCAAGTGCCGCTTGAATACATCCCTGGACTCGGCCCCAAGACGCTCGCCAAGCTTCTTGACCGGTTCGGGACGGAGATGAACATGCTGCACCGCACCTCCTACCAAGAGCTGGCCGAAGCGGCCGGCGAATCGATCGCCGGCTATTTGCTTGCAGCCCGGACCGGAGAGCTTGAGCTCGAGACGGGCGGCGGCGGGAAATACGGCAAAGTAAAAACCGAATGAACGGCATAAAGCCCTTCCTTTGCGCATAGGTTGTACTATTCGGACAAGGGGGGCTTGGCAGCATGACGCGGAATCGCTCGCTCGAGCACTATATGAAGGAACATTTGTCGCTCTACATTTTCGTTGGCGTCATATTTGTAACCGGGGTTGTGTTCGGCGCCGTCATGGTGAACGCGCTGTCGCTGGAGCAGAAGCAGGAGATTACGCGATATTTAAGCAACTTTTTCTCGATCGTGGATCAAGGGATGCTGGTCGGCGAAGCGCCGAACTCGTTCAGAGAGACACTGTCTTTGCATATGAAGTGGGTGCTGATCATCTGGCTGCTGGGCATGTCGGTCATCGGGCTGCCGCTGATCCTCATCCTGGACTTCCTGAAGGGCGTATTGATCGGCTTCACCGTCGGGTATATGGTCGGTACCCTGTCGTGGCACGGACTGCTGTTCGCGCTCGTCTCCGTCGTTCCGCAAAACCTGATCGTCATTCCGGTCCTTATCGTATGCAGCGTAACCGCGATCGCGTTCTCCGTTCGTCTGGTGAAGAACCGGTTCATTCAGAAAAAAGGGGCGCTGTTCGAGCCGCTGCTGCGCTTCACCAGCGTTGCTGCGGCATCCGGGGTGCTGATGGTCGGCGTTGCACTGTTCGAGGCCTATCTGTCACCGGCTATGATGCAGTGGGTCACTCCGATGCTCGTGACGGTGGGTGCGGGCTAAAAGACGTTTGACTTTCCTGTATTTCTCCTCCTATAATGTAAGCATAACGTTATCATTAGCGAATCCGCGCCATTGGAAGGCAGCCTAAGCGGATTGATGGCAGCCGTAGGGGGAGGAGCATGGAATCTCGCATTGAAAAAATCAAACAACAACTGCAATCGCAGGGCTATAAATTGACACCTCAACGCGAAGCGACGGTACGGGTTTTACTTGAGAACGAAGAGGATCATCTAAGCGCCGAGGATGTCTTTATGCTCGTCAAAGATAAAGCTCCCGAGATCGGTCTTGCCACCGTTTACCGCACGTTGGAGTTGCTCAGCGAATTGCATGTCGTGGAGAAAATGAACTTCGGGGACGGAGTTGCCCGTTACGATCTGCGCAATGAAAGCACTCATCATCATCATCACCATTTGATTTGCGTGCAATGCGGAACGGTGGACGAGATTATGGAAGACTGGCTCGGGGAGCTGGAAGAGCGGCTTGAGCGGGATTACGGCTTCCAGGTGCTGGATCACCGGCTTGACTTTCAAGGTATTTGTCACCGGTGCAAGGGCAAAAACAAATCGTAAACAAACAAACCTTCGGCTTGATTATCAGCAAGCGGAGGTTTTTTTGCATGCTTGTTTCATGAATATGCGATCTTTGGCACACGCTAAACCTGGGATAGACTAATGCGGGAGGCGATGGAGATGATCATCGGAGTTCCGAAAGAGATAAAAAATAACGAAAACCGGGTCGCCCTGACGCCCGGAGGGGCGGCGATGCTGACGGCAAACGGCCATCAAGTGTTGATAGAAGCGGGCGCAGGCGCAGGGAGCGGCTTCTCGGACGACGATTACGCCAAGGAAGGAGCCGAGATCGTTCCGGAGACGGCGGACGTCTGGGGTCGCGCCGATATGATCATGAAGGTCAAGGAACCGCTTCCGAGTGAGTTCGGGTATTTCCGCGAAGGCTTAACGCTGTTCACGTACTTGCATTTGGCGGCCGAGCCTCGCTTGACGGAGGCGCTCGTCCAAAGCAAAATGACGTCGATCGCTTACGAAACCATCCAACTGCCGAACGGCGGCTTACCGCTGCTGACCCCGATGAGCGAAGTGGCCGGACGCATGTCGGTGCAGGTCGGCGCGCAATTTTTGGAGCAGTTTTACGGCGGCAGGGGCATCCTGCTCGGCGGCGTGCCGGGCGTGCCGCCGGCGGATGTGATCATACTGGGTGGCGGCATCGTCGGCACGAACGCCGCCAAAATTGCGCTCGGGATGGGAGCGAACGTCGTTGTGATCGAACGGAGCGCGGAACGTCTGCGCTACTTGGATGACGTCTTCCACGGCCGCATCCGGACGCTGATGTCGAACCCTTACAATATTGCCAATGCCGTCCAGAAAGCCGATTTGTTGATCGGCGCCGTCTTGATACCTGGCGCGAAGGCGCCGAAGCTTGTGACAGAAGACATGGTCAGAACGATGAAGCCCGGCGCTGTTATCGTCGATGTGGCTGTCGATCAGGGCGGATCGATCGCGACGGTGGACCGGGTGACGACTCATAGCGAGCCGACCTACGAGAAGCACGGCGTGATCCACTACGCAGTCGCGAATATGCCGGGAGCGGTGCCGCGGACGTCGACGCTGGCGCTGACCAACGTGACGATTGCCTATGCGATGGAGATCGCCACCAAAGGCGTCATGCGCGCCCTCTACGCCAATCCGCCGCTTAAGCATGGCGTAAACACCTATCAGGGGCATGTGACCTATGCGGCGGTGGCCGAAGCCGTAGGCCTGCCTTATACCGGGCTGGACGCGCTGCTGCCGATCAGTTAAGCGAGTGGCCCGTTTCGGCCGCCGGTTCGACATAAATGACGACGAAAGATCATAGCCTACTCTTAGGAGGCGTCTTTCGGCTTGCGAAGCCGGACAACCGTCTTCAGAAGGAGGGAACGCTGTGATCTTTCATTTTCGTATCGGCAAGTGGATCGAGCGGCTGCGCTTCGGGCTGCTTTTTGTCGTGTTTACGTTTGCGCTGTATCATCTGCTGCTGATCGTCACGCAGGTGATGGAGCCTATGCCGAAATACAAGGAGCCCGTAGGACGAGCGGTCAAGGTGTTTCAAAGCGACTCCGCGGTTGCCGTCAAGCCGGAGGGCATGGGGGACAGATTGAAGCTTTTTTATTGGATCGGTGAATAAAGGCAGGAAAACGCCCCTTTTGCGTTGAAATTAGTAACAATCGCCATTGGCGCACGAGGATAAACGGCCACGCCGTCCTTGTATGAATAAGGACAAAGCGTTTGTCAAGGTTGATACGCCGTATAAGCCCGTACTTATGCGTCCTTATCAACACATAAAAGGGGATTTGCAGGCATGAGAGAGCAATTGCAGTCATTCATTCGTTTTTTGTGCGACGAGCGGGGACTGGCGCCCAACACGCTGGATTCATACGAGCGCGACATTATGCAGTACCTGGACTATTTGGAAGAGTCCGGGGTCGGTTCGCTTGCCGAAACCGGCAAGACGAACTTATCCGGCTATATGCTGCGCTTAAAGCAAAAAGGGAGAGCCGCCGCAACGCAAACCCGCAGCATCATTTCGATTCGCGCCTTCTATCAATTTTTGGTGCGGGAACGGCGCATCGACCACGATCCTTCGCTCCATCTGGAGACGCCGAAGCTGGAGAAAAGGGTGCCTAAAGTGTTGACGGTGCAGGAGATCGGCAGGCTGCTCGATGCTCCGCAAACGGGCTCCCCGAGCGGGATGCGCGATAAGGCGATGCTGGAGGTGCTGTATGCGACGGGAATCCGCGTTTCCGAGCTGATTTCGCTGGATGTGGCCAGCGTGAATCCGGGCTTGGGTTTCATCCGCTGCGTCGGTACAAGCAAGGAACGGATCGTTCCGCTCGGCCGCATCGCCTCCGATTATGTTCAGGCTTATATCGACTCGATGCGGCCGAAGCTGCTGAAGCCGTCCAAAGTCGAAGAGGCGCTGTTCATCAGTCACCTCGGAAGCCGTATGACCCGGCAAGGGTTCTGGAAAATTATGAAGCGTTACGCGCAGGAAGCGGGGATCGAGCAGGAAATAACGCCTCATACGCTGCGTCATTCCTTTGCAACCCATCTGCTGGAGAACGGGGCCGATCTTCGCTCCGTGCAAGAAATGCTCGGGCACGCCGACATCTCGTCCACCCAAATTTACGCGCAAGTGACGCGGGGGAAGATGAAAGAAGTTTACGACCGGACGCATCCCAGAGCGAAAATCGAATCCTGATCGTCACCCGTTCTCTCAGACCGAAGAACGGGTTTCTTGTCGGTTTCGCGCTTTGCAAAAGCAGCAGCGTTTTGCGATAATAGCCGTAGGCTTGTAGCGATACTGGGAGGTGCTGCCATTGACATTCAAACGGATTTGCCTAATCGTACTCGACAGCGTCGGCATAGGAGAACTGCCTGATGCGCCGCGGTTTCAAGATAGCGGTGCACATACGCTCGGCCATATCGCGGAGCGGGTTCCCACGTTACACCTGCCGCATATGCGCAAGCTCGGACTCGGCAATATCGCCGAACTTACCGGCATAGAGCCAACCCATACGCCGCAAGGCTATTTCGGCAAAATGGCCGAGGTGTCCGTCGGCAAAGATACGATGACCGGTCATTGGGAAATTATGGGATTGAAAGTCGACATTCCGTTCAACGTCTTTCCGGACGGATTCCCTCCCGAATTGATCGAACGATTCGAGCAGGAAACCGGCCGTAAGGTGATCGGCAACAAGCCGGCCTCCGGCACGGAAATATTGGACGAGCTTGGCGCCGAGCAAATGGAAACCGGCGCTTGGATCGTTTACACGTCGGCGGACAGCGTCTTCCAGCTTGCCGCTCACGAAGAGGTTATCCCGCTGGACGAGCTATATCGCGCTTGCGAGATCGCCCGCCGCCTTACGCTGGAAGATCCATATGCCGTCGGACGCGTCATCGCCCGTCCGTACATCGGCGAGCCCGGCGCGTTCAAACGTACGCCGAACCGGCACGACTATGCGGTGAAGCCGCCGGCGCCGACGGTTATGAACCGGCTGAAGGAAGCCGGGCTCGACGTGATCGCCGTCGGTAAAATCAACGATATATACTCGGGTGAGGGCGTGACGTCCGCGCAGTCGACGAAGAGCAATCTCGACGGCATCCAGAAGACGATCGAACGTTTGCTGGAGCCGTTCCGAGGCTTGTTATTTACGAACCTGGTCGATTTCGATTCGTTGTACGGACACCGGCGCGATCCGATCGGTTATGCGAGCGCGCTGAACGAATTCGACGAATGGCTGCCCAGGATTATGGAGCAAATCGGGGAAGAGGATCTGCTCATCCTGACGGCGGATCACGGGAACGATCCAATTCATCCCGGTACGGATCATACGCGGGAATACGTGCCGTTGCTGGTGTACAGTCCGGCGTTCAAGCAGCCGGATTCGCTCGGCGTGCGCGCTACGTTCGCCGATGTCGGCGCAACGGTCGCCGATAACTTCGGGGTACCGCCGACAGGGAACGGACAAAGCTTCTTGCAACAGCTGCGTTGATTCAAAAACAGGGTTATTCAGGGTTATTTATGAAGGGAGCCGATTCATCGTGCAACAAATACCTTTGCTGCAAAATATTAAAGAGGCCGCGGCTTACATCCGCGAGAAATACCCGGTGACGCCCGAGGTCGCCCTTATTCTCGGTTCGGGTCTCGGCGTATTGGCCGATCTTGTCGAGGATGCGGTTACGATCCCGTATGAAGAAATCCCGAATTTTCCGGTGTCTACGGTGGAAGGACATGCCGGGGAGCTGCTGCTGGGCACGATCGGCGGACGGCATGTACTGCTCATGAAGGGCCGGTTTCATATGTACGAAGGATACGGCGTGGACACCGTATCGTTCCCGGTGCGCGTCATGAAGGAGCTCGGCGTGCAGAAGCTGCTTGTCACGAATGCGGCGGGGGGCGTGAACACGTCTTATAGCCCGGGCGACTTGATGATCATTCGCGATCATATCAACTTCACGTTCCGCAACCCGCTGATCGGACCGAACTTCGGGGAGCTTGGCGTTCGGTTCCCGGATATGTCCGAGGCGTACAGCCGCAGACTTCGCGAAGTGGCGAAGAGCGTTGCCGCCGAGCAGGGGCTTACGCTGCAGGAGGGCGTATACCTCGGCCTGCTTGGCCCTTCCTATGAGACGCCGGCTGAAATTCGCATGATCCGGACGCTCGGCGGAGACGCCGTCGGCATGTCGACGGTGTCGGAAGTGCTGGTGGCGCGTCATGCAGGCATTGAGGTGCTGGGTTTCTCATGCATCAGCAACATGGCCGCAGGCATTCTCGACCAGCCGCTGTCGCACGAAGAAGTAATCGAAACGACGGAACGCGTAAAACAAACCTTTTTGAAGCTGATCATGGGCATTATCCCGAAGATGTGAGTTCCGGTTAGGCTCGCGACAAAATTCGAAAAGGAGTGGAGAGCATGGACTCGGATTATGTTCAGCACATTCAGGAAGCCGCACAATGGATCAGCGATCAAATCGATCGGCGTCCGCTTGATATCGGGATGGTGTTAGGTTCCGGGCTAGGGGATTTGGCGCATCAGGTCGAGCATCCGGTGACGATTCCGTATGACCGGATTCCGCATTTCCCGGTATCGACCGTGGAAGGTCATGCCGGTCAATTCGTGATCGGTCAATTGGAAGGAAAATCGGTCATCGTCATGCAGGGCCGTTTTCATTATTACGAAGGCTATTCGATGAAGAAGGTCGTTTTCCCGATCTATGTGATGAAGCAGCTCGGCGTGCGATCGCTGATTATCACGAATGCGGCGGGGGGAATGAACCGTGAGTTCGCGGCGGGGGATTTGATGCTGATTTCCGATCACTTAAATATGACGGGTGATAATCCGTTAATCGGCATCCATCACCCGGAGCTGGGGGTTCGCTTCCCCGACATGTCGCAAGCCTACAACCGCGAATACCGCCAGCTCGCTAAACGTATCGGCGAGCAGTTGAGCGCGGAGCGGGGCGAGCCGATACGGCTGCAGGAAGGCGTATACGCCGGCATCAGCGGACCGAACTATTTGCCCCCTGCCGAGTTAATGATGCTCGCGAAGCTCGGAGGCGACGCGATCGGCATGTCGACCGTCGGCGAAGTGATCGCGGCCAGTCACGCGGGGTTGCGCGTGCTCGGCATCTCGTGCATCACCGACATGGCGATCGGCGAGGAGCTGGAGCCGTTGACGCATGAGCAGGTAGTAGCCGTGGCCAACCGGACGAAGCCGGTGTTCATTGAACTGGTGAAGCGGTTTGTGAAAGAAGTCGAGCTGTCTTAAGCCGCGCTAACGAATTCAGCACATAGGACAAAAAAACACCCGATTCCTGCGATACTGCGGGAATCGGGTGTTTGTCGTGCGGCGCGTTCGCCGTTACTTTGATTTTTTGGAGCCTTTATCGCTGGTGCGGGTCGTCGTGTTCTGATTGGCGTGACCTTGTTGCTTGTCGGACATCGGGAAAACACCTCCTCAGGCGATGTGCTGGTTCAGCAGCATTCGTATTATGCGTTTCGCTTGCCGTTTTATTCGAAAAGAGCGTTTTTTTCTATATAAACGGGAAAAACCTCTATTTAAATTAGGTCGTATGTGCTATTATTAGGAATAAAGAACTATTATTGTATATATTGATCTTAGTACGGAAGTGTGACGCCAACCAGGGGAAGGATGCCGGGATATGACCATGTTAAAAGTTGCGAACTGCCCCAAATGCGGTAAAGTGTTTCAAATGAATTTGCGAAGCCTCTGCCAAGGCTGCCAGCGCGAATTAGACAGCGAGTTTGATCAATGCAGCGCCTACCTGCGGGATAACCGGAAAGCTTCGACAGAGGCGCTCAGCGAAGCGACAGGCGTTCCCGTGCAGCGTATTTACACGTTTATTCAAGACAACCGGCTGCCGGTTTCTTTTTACCCGGGCCTGACCTATCCTTGCAAATCTTGCGGTTCGCCGATTCGTCAGCAGAAGATGTGCACGCCGTGCCGGGTTCGGATCATCTCCGACGTGAAGGATTTGGAGAATCGGGAGGCAAGAGCCAGAGAACGGGGTGCCGGGTTCCAAATTCGCGAACGATTTTCCCGGGTCTAGCTGAATAACAATCGAACACGCTCTGTCCCCGGACAGAGTTTTTTGTTGCTGTTCGGAGCACTTTGTCGTTTTGTGCAAGATGTGCTAAAATGTCTAAGGAGCCGGATGAGCGTCCAACAGGAATAATTTTGTCACAAATTTTTCACCTGAAGGTCGTCAAAAGGCATGTGTAAAGCGGTACGGATTATGTACAATAAGCCTATATGTCATAACGGTCTTAAAGTAAGGGGGGAATACCTATGCAAAAGTGGATCATGTTTTCACTGTTCATCGTCGCCTGTCTCCTCGGTACGGGAGTATTGTTCCAAAATATTTCGGTGCGTCAAGCGGAGATGGCGAAGGAAGAAGCAGCCGGTCCTACTTTGAAATTCGTGGCTACGAACTACAAGTTCGACCAAGCGGAATACAAAGTGAAAGCCGGCGAGAAAGTGACTGTCTCCTTGTTGAATAAGGAAGGTCTGCACGCGATGGAAGTCGTGGGTACAAGCGTGAAGCTCGATAACAACACCAAGTCGATGGAATTCACGTTCGACAAGCCAGGCGAGTACGAAGTACACTGCACGCTGCCGTGCGGTCCGGGTCACGCCGACATGAAAACCAAATTGATCGTGGAGTAATCCGCTTACGATCAACCGCTTATCAGGAAAGAGGAAGCTTGCGGCCACGGCCGGGCTTCCTTTTCTTTTTTTGCCGCGCGGCCTATAATACAGGGAAAACGATTCGATTTGGCGAAGGGGTGCTGGTCAATGAGGACAGTCGATATCATACATAAGAAAAGAAACGGGGAAGCCTTGTCGCGTGAAGAAATCGATTTTCTGATTGCCGGGTATGTGCAAGGCGACATCCCGGATTATCAGGTATCGGCTTGGGCGATGGCCGTTTATTTTCAAGGGATGAGCGCGCGGGAAACGGCGGATTTAACGATGGCGATGACCCGTTCGGGCGATCAGGTCGATCTGAGCGGCATACCGGGCCTTAAAGTCGACAAGCACAGCACAGGCGGTGTGGGCGACACGACGACCTTAATCGTAGCCCCGCTAGTGGCTGCGGCCGGCGTGCCGGTGGCGAAGATGTCGGGCCGCGGCCTCGGGCATACGGGCGGGACGGTCGATAAGCTGGAGGCGATCCCGGGCTTTGCGGTCGAGCGGACGAAGGAGCAGTTTCTGCAGCAGGTGCGCGACATCGGCCTTGCGGTCGTCGGTCAATCCGGCAATATGACCCCGGCGGATAAGAAGCTGTACGGACTGCGGGACGTGACGGCGACGGTAGATTCGGTCCCCTTGATTGCAAGCTCCATCATGAGCAAAAAAATCGCCTCCGGCGCCGATCGCATCGTACTGGACGTGAAAACGGGCCGGGGGGCATTCATGAAAACGTTGGACGATTCGATCGTCCTGGCACAGGCGATGGTCGATATCGGCACGGAAATCGGGCGGGATACCTTGGCTGTCATTACGAATATGGACGAACCGCTCGGACCGTCGATCGGCAATGCGCTTGAAGTGCTGGAAGCGATCGAGACGCTGCGCGGCGAAGGTCCTGCGGAATTAACGGAGCTGTGTTTAGTGCTGGCCGCGCATATGATTGTGCTTGGAGGCCAAGCGTCTTCGTTCGCGGAAGCGAAGGACACGGTGGAGCGGCTGCTGCACAGCGGCGCCGCCTTGGAGAAGCTGCGGCAGTTCATTGCCGTTCAAGGCGGGGACGCTGCCGTGGTGGATGAGCCGCAGCGGCTGCCGCAAGCGGCTTACCGCGTCGCGGTGCCGGCCCCGCAGGACGGCTATGTGGCGCGAATCGATGCTGAATCGCTCGGCGTGACGGCGATGATGCTCGGCGCCGGTCGTGCCACCAAGGAGGACCGGATCGACTTGGCCGTCGGCATAAAGCTGTTCAAGCGCGTCGGCGACCGGGTGAAAGCGGGCGAGCCTATCGCCGAGCTGTATATGAACCGCAGCGAGCCGGAGGAGACGCGGCGGATGTCCGAGCGCACCGTATCGGCGTTCGCCTTCTCGGAAGCGCCGGTAGACCGCTTGAAGCTGATTTATGCCGTGGTTACGAAGGATGGCGTGCGTTATTTGTAAGGGGAAACTCCGGGGCCGGTTCCGGCTCATCGGCAGGGTACATCCCGATTCCACAACAGAAAATGGGTTCTTTAAGAGTCCGGGCTGATTTTGCCGGGCTTTTTTGTTCGTTCATGGAATATTTCTCCGAAATAAAGTCAACAATGATTACCAGCACTTTCAAAATTTGCTTCCTTCAGGAGGGGTAGAACAGGTTATGACGAGCAAATGGTTCAAAATGGTCATCAGCACCTTGTTGATGCTGATGCTGGCTGTGCCGACGGCATGGGCCGAAGAGAAACCTGCCGAGAAGCCGGTGGACTTGGCGCCGAACGCTGCTTCCGCCGTTCTGATCGACGTCGATACGGGTACGGTTATATTCGATAAAAACAAAGACGCCAAGCTTCCCCCGGCCAGCATTACGAAAATTATGACGATGCTGCTCATCATGGAAGCGCTGGATCAAGGAAAAATTAAAATGGACGAAAAAGTACGGACGAGTGAATATGCGGCCTCCATGGGCGGATCGCAAATTTTCCTTGAGCCGGGCGAAGAGATGACCGTTCAGGACATGCTCAAGGGGATCGCGATGGCTTCCGGCAATGACGCCTCCGTGGCCATGGCCGAGAAAATCGGCGGTTCCGAAGAAGCGTTCGTACAGATGATGAATGCCAGGGCGAAAGAGCTAGGTATGAACAACACGCACTTCGTCAATCCGAACGGATTGCCTGCGGATAATCATTACTCCTCGGCTTACGACATTGCCTTAATGTCGCAAGAGCTGCTGAAGCATGAGGAAATCACGCAATTTACCGGTCAGTATCAGGATTACTTGCGCAAAGAGACGCCGAAGCCGTTCTGGCTCGTAAATACAAACAAGCTCGTTCGATTTTATACCGGGGCGGACGGTTTGAAAACCGGGTATACGAGCGAGGCGAAATTTTGTTTGTCGGCTACGGCCAAAAGAGACAATCTGCGCGTCATATCGGTCGTCATGGGCGAACCGAACACCAAAACGCGGAATGCGGAAGTCACGAAGCTGTTCGACTTTGCGTTCTCGCAGTATACGAATCTGCCGATTTACAAAACGGGCGATACGATCGGCGAAATGAAAATCGCCAAAGGCGAAACGCCGGTGATCCCGCTGACGGCCAAGCATTCGTACTCCCTGCTGCTGAAGAAGGGCGAGGCGGCGGACGGCATCCGTCATGAAGTGCAGCTGCTCCCGCAGCTGAAGGCGCCGATTACCGTCGGACAACCGATCGGCAAGCTGGTCGTGTACAAAGGCGACCGGATCCTGAAAGAATTTGAGCTCGAATCACCGGTCGCGGTCAATAAAGCGGGATGGTGGACGCTGACTAAACGTACGGCCAAACGATTGTTTTTCTTCGATTAACGATTAACGAAACCTTCAACGAGAATCCCCGCACAAGGAGCAGATAGATGCCGGCGGGGATTTTGTTTACATCGGTGCACTTTCTGTCGCTTTACTACTAGTTCTGACGTATTTCTTCTAGTTTTGTCGGGGGGGAAGGAAATGGTTTCCTCCGCGTAGAAAAGAGAGGTTATGAACGGGAAGGAGTGAACAGCGTGAGCTTACAAATCGAACTGGAGCATTACCGCAACGCTTTGATTGTCCGGCTTACCGGTGAACTGGATCATCACACCGCCGATACGGTAAAAGCGAGGATGGAGGAAGCGATTCTAAGAGGTCACAGCGCCCATATCATCCTTAGCCTGAAGAACTTGACATTCATGGACAGCTCCGGACTTGGGGTCATCTTGGGACGGTACAAGCAGATTACGGGCCGGGGCGGCAAGATGGTCGTCTGCGACGTCAATGCGTCGGTGTATCGTTTGTTTGAAATGTCGGGTCTTTTCAAAATTTTGTCCATCCAGGAAAATGAAAGACAAGCGATCCAAAGTTTGGAGGTCGTATCATGAGTGAACGCAATTTCATGAAACTGCAGTTTGCCAGCCGCTCTGAGAACGAATCGTTCGCCCGCGTCACAGTCGCCGCTTTCGTCTCCCAGTTGGATCCGACTCTGGAGGAGCTGACCGATATTAAAACCGTCATCTCCGAAGCGGTGACGAATTCGATTATTCACGGATATGACAATCGCCCGGACGGTACGGTAACGATTACAGCCCAGATCGACGGTGACACGGTGTTCATCTCCGTCGAAGACCAAGGGGCCGGCATTGAAGATTTGGATTTGGCCAAGCAGCCGTTATATACATCCAAGCCGGAGCTCGAGCGCTCGGGCATGGGATTCACGATAATGGAAAACTTTATGGACGAAGTCGAGATCACAAGCGAGCTAGGCGCCGGCACGTCTATCCGGATGAAGAAGCGAATCGAGTCGAAAAAAGCATTGTTCAATTAGGGGTCTGATGATATGGATGTAGATTTGAAGCATGCCTCCCACAGCTATTTGGACGATTCCGAAGTCAAGCGTCTGATCGCGTTGAGTCAATCCGGCGATGCGCTCGCGCGGGAGACGCTTGTCAATTGCAACATTAGGCTCGTCTGGTCCGTCGTTCAACGCTTCTTGAACCGGGGTTATGAAGCCGAAGATCTGTTTCAAATCGGCTGCATCGGATTGTTGAAGTCGGTCGACAAATTTGATTTATCGTATGACGTGAAATTTTCTACCTACGCGGTGCCGATGATCATCGGCGAAATTCAACGGTTCTTGCGCGACGACGGCACATTGAAGGTAAGCCGCTCGCTGAAGGAACTGGCGAACAAAATCCGCAAGACGAAGGATGAATTGGCCAAGCGCAACGGCCGTCTGCCGACGATCAAGGAAGTCGCCGAAGAGCTGGGCATTTCGCCGGAGGACGTCGTGTTCGCACAAGAGGCCAACAAGCCGCTTTCTTCGATTCATGAAACGGTGTTCGAGAACGACGGGGATCCGATTACGCTGATGGATCAGATCGCCGACGAGGGCCAGGAGAAGTGGTTCGACAAGCTGGCCTTGAACGAAGCGATCGGGCTGTTGAGCGAGCGGGAACGGTTGATTGTATATTTGCGCTATTTCCGCGATCAAACCCAATCGGAAGTGGCAAGCAGGCTGGGCATCTCGCAGGTGCAGGTATCGCGCCTGGAGAAGAAAATATTGCAATCGATCAAAAATCAGATCGCCCAGTAGCGAAGCGCGCAGCAAAAAAGGAGCGGCATGAGCCGCTCCTTTCGTTTGGGGAACCAAGATGGCGCGTCCGGTGATCTTTCCTTGATGAAGCAGTTTGAGTACGTCATGGAGTGGAGGATGACTTTCCCGCGGGCATGGAGCTCCCTTAACGGATACAGCTCGTTGTAGTTTCCGACCAGGCTGCCGACGATACGGATACCGCGCTGCTTTCAATGGTAGAGTCCTCCGGCTCGTTGACATACCCGAATTCCTCACGAATGCTAAAATAGCGTTCGGCCAGCGCCTTCTTATCCGACTTCAAAGCAAGATGGTCCGCTACGTCGCGAAGGGTCAAATTCAGAATCGCTTGATGATCGAATCCTTCTCGAATGAAGTGCTGGAGCAGCTTTTCTTGACGGACGATGAAAGCTTTAACGCGAAACGTTCTGCGCAGTCCGTCCAGTTCTCCCGTTGCCATATCCGGGAACGCTTCAGCGAACGATTTGCCCGTATTCACCCCGTCGTTGACTTCGGCCGAGGCGCAATGGTCTTCAAGGCTGACGATGATGGATTTGACCCGAGGAAGCTCTCCGACCCGGTCGCGGATGTCTTCCGCCATCATATAAGCGAAGTTCGTCGAACACCAATAGGTGGGCAGACGGAATGACACTTTGACATGAGATTCCTCAATGATTACTTCGTTGATAAAGCCTAGCTCGGGCAGCGATTGATCAAGTTCCGGGTCAATGACTAAGGCTAACTTGGCAAAGACTTCTTCTTTCTGCTGCATAACTGCTCCTCCTCATCACGATGAGCTGTGCACAGCGAACTGGTCATTCGATAGTTTGGCTTTCATAGCTTCAATATCGATACCGTATAATCGGGCGGTGTTCTCGGCCAAAATTTTCTTTTTGACCGCAAGACTTAACTGAGCACCGGTTTCTTTCTGAAGATCTTCCGGAAGTTCAAAGTCCATGAATTTCTCAACGAGCCAGCCCGGTTCCCAAAGCGCATAGTCGCTTCCAAATAAGATTCTGTCCTCACCAACCCAGAAGAGCAGTTCACTGATGATTTCCGCAAAATACCGGGGGCGGGAATGAAGGAATGGCATGATGACGGCTAAACCCGCGTAAACATTGGATTCTTGTGTGGCGATCCAACAAAAATCCTCGATTCGCGGAAGACCGCAGTGTTCTACGATAAAATTTAAACCTTGGAAGTTAGAAGCCGCTTCATCGATATCCGCCACATCAAACGCGTCTTTGTTAAGCGGGGTAATCGTAGGCCCTTTGTGAATGTGAATATTGACAATGCCAAGCTTCTCGCATTTTTCCAGGTACCGTTCTGTCCAGGGATCCGTTAGTTTGTAGCCTTTGGAAGTACCCCGCCATTCGGCTGTATATAATTTCGCTCCAATGATGCCGTGGGTTTCAACTAAATAATCAAGATACTCAAGTCCCCGTTCCCCATCGCGCGGGTCAAAAGAACCGTTGCTGATAAAGCGCCCGTCGTATTGCTTGGCGAGCAACGCGTTTTTCTCAATATCGCCGAATGGTTCTTTATAAAAATCGGTTAAATAAACCGGCTGAAAAATCGCCATGTCTACATGACCTTTCACAAACATATCCTGAATCAGCGTATCGGCATCGTATTTCTGGAATTTTTCCTTCGGCCATCGATACTCGACCGGACTATGTTTCTTGTGGTAGTCATAAAAGCAATTGATAAACTCAGCGCCGTGTCTGTTCCGCTGGTTTTCTGTACTTCCGTTCCACAGCGCAATGTGACTGTCAATAACGAAAATTTCTTCACCGTTTGCTGCTTTAATCATGCTTATCAACCTCCAGGAATGAAATGGTCAAACAAGAGCCGGCTATCGGTTTACCCTCGAAGCAAACGAATAAATTCCCTCATATAACCAGGATGATCGATCCAGGCGCGGGACGTTACGAAATTGCCGTCCACGACAACCTCTTCATCTACAAATGTAGCTCCGGCCGCGATCAGATCAGGCTTCAATGACCAAAAGGCAGCGCATCGACGCCCTTTCAAGTGACCGAGCGGAAGGAGGGCCAAGGCGGCATGACATTCAAACGCTAACGGTTTACGGGTTTCCACAAAATGATTCACCAACGGAATGAATGCACTGTCATTTCGGATATGCTCAGGTGCGCGTCCGCCGGGTATAACGGCGCCATCGTAGCGCGAAGGGTCGATTTCACTAAACGCAAAATCAGCCTGCACCCGATACCCGTATTTTTCAGTAAACGTATCGATGCCGGGTTCAAAATCATGGACGACGGTTTGGATCAATTTTTGGGTTGGTGCCGCAATGTCAACAGTGTAGCCTTCCTCCTTAAGACGATGCAGCGGATACAGCACCTCTAACGCTTCTGCCATATCTCCTGTGAGAATCAACACGTTCTTCGCCACTTCTTAAATCCTCCCTTTTCACATGAATCAATCTTATTTGGTTCGGACGAGCCTCTGTTGAGGATGGTACGATCCGACATCGATATTCTTAGCAAAAATCATGCCAAAACAAAGTCCACTCCTCAATTTTTAATAATTTCTAAATAAAAAGAGGGGACGTATACGTTTTTTATCCATCGAATCAGGGGTCATGCACAGGTTGATCGAGAGCTTCGGCCAGTCGCAAATGTCGCAAAGAAATGCGACTGTTGCAAGAAAGCGACAGTATTGCGACAGTGCGTTCAGCGGTTTCCTGGTCATGCGCCCGGACAGATTGACATATACGCTGCAGCTGGTTTATTTTATATTTATACTTTGTCTAAATCATTGGCAGGCTCTTGTGCTGTTTTGCCCATTGGCTGGTATTCGTTATTTTTTAGGTAAATAAGAAAGCGATTACAATAATAGATTGAAAATCCCCCGCCGCTGTACGACATCCATCTGAGGAAACTTTATTCCATGGCTCTGGAGGTGTTTGGTATCATGAATCCCCATCTTTCTTTAAATGCATGGTCTTCTCCGGATTTCACAAGATCGAAACTGGAGTCGGCATGGAACAGTTTTATGATCCAGGAGCCTTTGAACCTGGATATTCGGCCTTTGGTTATCGATTCATGGCGCCGGTGCCATACCAAGGGTCTCCATCCTTTCCAATCCAAATCATCCATTCGTTTATCTGAGGGTCATATTCAACAATATTTGTTAAATGATCCGCTGATCTTCGAAATCGATCCCATATTGAGCGAATTAAAGGAACTGGCGAACGATTGTGGACATTTAGTGGTGTTGACCGACCCGCAAGGAACGATTGTAAAAATTGACGGGGACGCGCAATTAAGAGATGAAGCTGAAAAAATGAATTTCGTTATCGGATCGTCTTGGGCGGAGGATAGTGCGGGCACTTGCGCTATCGGCGTATCCCTCATAAGTCAGAGCCCTGTACAAATATTTGCCGCCGAGCATTACTGCAGCGATGTGCATCGGTGGACTTGCTCCGCAGCGCCGATCCGCGATCCGGCCTCCCGGCAAATTCTTGCGATTCTCGATTTGACAGGACCGTGGCAGTTTGCCAATCCCCATACGCTTTCTGCGGTTGTTGCAGCCTCGCGGGTCGTTGAAGAACGGTTGCGGCACAAGCTGGAATCCGAACGGGCTAAAGTCATGGAATACGGCCTGGATGTGATATCTCACAGCCGCAATACGTATATCGTTGCTCTGGATCGAGGGGGGAACGTGATTAAAGCATCTCCCAAAATGGTTGAGTGCGGTTGGATTGACTCCGGCAATCGTATGGTGGGCAGTCCGGTCAAATCCTTAAACAGGCTGGCTTCGGAATGGAGCTGGGAAGCCGAAGGAAAAGACGGAAATTGGCTTTTTACGCTTCGTCCCTGTATCCATCAAGGCCGAACTATCGGAGCCATCGTTCAGGCTGTACCGCCAAGCCATAAAGGGCGTGCCGCCAAGGCCATTTCAACCAAATATTCATTTCATTCCATCATCGGCTCTTCGCCTAAATTTCTTGCTGCCGTAATGGAAGCGAAGAATGCTGCAAGAAGCGATTTTCCGGTGTTAATTGAAGGAGAAAGCGGAACAGGCAAAGAATTATTGGCGCAGTCCATCCATGGGGGGAGCTATCGGGCAGAAGGGCCCTTCGTTGCTGTGAATTGCGGCGCTATCCCTAAAGAGCTGGCCGCCAGCGAGTTTTTTGGTTATGAGAGCGGTACGTTTACCGGAGCAGCCAAAGAAGGGCGGGCGGGGAAATTCGAACAAGCCGACGGCGGCACGATTTTTCTCGATGAGATAGGGGAATTGCCGCTCGATTTACAGACTCTTTTGCTGCGGGTTTTAGAGGAGCGGGAAATTGTCCGCTTGGGCGGTAAGCAGCCGATTCAAGTCAATGTGCGAATTATTGCCGCCACGAATCGAAATCTATATGCGGATGTTGAGAGCGGCAAGTTCCGCCGGGATCTGTACTATCGTTTACATGTCTTGTCGCTGCGGGTGCCTCCTTTACGTGAAAGGGAGGGGGATATATCGACGCTGTTGAAACATTTCCTGCACAAGGCCTGTCAGGAGATCGGGCAATTGCCGGTTCAGGTCGATGAGGAGGCGATGCGGGCTTTGGAGAATTACCCATGGCCCGGCAACGTTCGCGAATTGCGAAATGTAGCTTACCGGATAGCTGCCCGATCTGCAGGCAGCGTCGTGCATGTGTCGCATTTACCGGAGGAAGTTATCGGAGGCAGGATGAACCTGACTTCAGGTAAACAAGGCTTTTCGAATTTAAGGCGTATCGGGAGAAATCAGGAAATAGAGCTTATTCGTTCAACGCTTGAAGAGTTCAATGGAAACGTATCGAAAACAGCGGCAAAGCTAGGCATTCACCGAAGCACCATTTATCGAAAACTCGGTCGGGATCTGAACCATGGTTCCTCGCAGTGAGAAAACCTATGACGATGAGCAAAGTAAGTTACATCCCCAGCATGTCAAAGCCAAACAACTGATTCGAGACGGCTTGATTGGCGAAGTCAAATCGTCCGTGGACTGCAGCTCCGAAATGGCGATGCGAAATGAACTTTGAAGTGGCGGGAACAAAGGGCGTATTGAAACTTCCGTTCGCATTCCGACCTGATTGGACTGGCGGTGATGGGATTATTTAGCTTCAAACCGAACATGCCAAGACGGAAATAACGATACAAGGCGACCGGAATTCAGCATGTATCGAAGATCATTCCAACTGTATCTTGCAGGGTGCCATACTTGCCCGGACTTATCTTAGTTTGCACAATGAAGGACCTGGCGGAAAACCGTCAGGTCCTTCTTCGTTTATTCGCCCGGTATGGACGTTCTTCAAAGAAACCTCGACTTTCTATGCTCGGGATCGAATGTCGTCGCGGAACAGCAGTCCGATGCAGTACAACCCCGACAATCCGACAAGCGTATACACGATTCGGCTCAAGCCGGAAGACTCGCGATGAACGTCTCCCCCCAGCAGGGCCGTTACCAGATCCCATTCGAATAATCCTACCAACAGCCAGTTCAACGCTCCGATAATGACGAGTGTCAGTGCCGTTTTTGTCATATTCAACACCATCCTTAGTGAAGTCATGTGTGTGCTGTAGCTAGCTCCTGATCTTACTTTTCCTAGGAATCCGGCTAGGTATACATCAAGAGACGGGGGATTTTTTTCCAATCGGAGAGGTGATTACCGGAAGGATTTCCTATTCATACTATCCGTATATGGTCCAAGGGAGGTCCAAATGCGATGCTACAGCGTACTTCTCCGCCATCTCTCTATATCCGGCTGCGCCGATCGCTGCGCATCAGCAGGGAGCAGTCGGTTCTGCTCGGGCAGGTCGCTCAGCTGTTGGCGCCTCCCGAATACGAACAACAGCTGCTGAAATTGGAACTGTATCGACCGAAAGAGTACGACGGAAGCCTTGTGCTGATCGATATGATGCTGATCGTCAGGAAAGTGAAGGAGTTATATCCCTGGATGCAAGTCGAGCATTTCGGCGAGCCTCATACGTTAGTGGAGGTGCGCGACAAAACGAAAGCTCCAAGCATGCTGCTTATTATTTTGGTATGGCTGCTGCTGTTCATCGGATCGGGGTTGGCGATTATGAATTTTCATGCGGACGTCAGCATGGCGGAAGTTCACCGCCATATTTACAAGCTGCTGACGGGCAAAGAGAACGTTCACCCGCTGCTGCTGCAAATTCCATATTCCATTGGGATCGGGATCGGGATGATCGTGTTTTTTAATCATTTGTTCAAAAAAAATTCAACGAAGAACCGAGTCCGCTTGAAGTAGAGATGTTCATGTATCAGGAGAACGTCAACCAATACATCATCACGGAAGAATACGCCAAGCTGAATCGTGAGGCGAAGGATGACGTATCCAAGGCGGATAAGCCATGACCGAATGGGCAGGGGGGCTTGTACTTGCTTTCATCGGCTTAGCCGGGGGACTTGCCGTCGGAAGCGGGATGGTCGCGTTTCTCGTTGTGCTCGACATCATTCCGCGACTGGCCCAAATTACGCGTTCCTATCGGCATATGAGGCGATATGAAGGAGCGGTTGTGATCGGTTCCTTGTTTTTTACATTCACGGATTTCTTCGAATGGACCTATGGGTTGTTCCCGATGGCCGCAGCCTTCTTCGGCTTGTTCGCCGGTTGTTTCGTCGGTATGCTGGCCGCCGCTTTGACGGAAGTCATTAATGTGCTCCCGATTTTGGCAAAACGCATCGGGATGGAAGCCTATATGATATGGCTGCTGATGGCGATGATTTTCGGGAAAGTGCTCGGTTCGATCATCGATTGGATCGGCGTACTGAATTAGAAGAAACGGCCGACAGGCCGGTTCCGCAACGTATTCATGTGGAAACAGGAGGGTGAAGCCGCTATGGTTCGTCACAAGGGATTCAAAAGAGCGAGATTGATGAAGGGAAGCCCGACCGGCTCGAATCGGCCGGAACAGGACGACAAAAAAACGGATGCGCGCGATCCGAAGCTGGTGATCGATGAAGAAGGCAGCATCATCGGATATGTACAAGAATCGGGGCCATCTGCTGGAAAACCGGGCTCGTCCGGAACGGACGGCGGGTACGAGGCGGAAATCAAGATGTCCGATGAAGAACGCGAGCTGAAAGAGGATACGAACATCTCCCAAGATTTCGACCGCTTGAAGCGGCAGCTCGAAGAGCGGGTCGGCTTAAACAAAAGCTTCGACGTGGTGTTTCGAGAGATGGTATTCGGCGGCCAGAAGACGGGCATTTTTTACTACAACGGCTTCGCCAAGGACACGGTGTTAACAGACATTTTGACGCGTTTGTCTTATGCCGGCGAATCTCACCGGGAGGGCGAAGCGGGGAAGTACGAGAAACGGAGCACGCGCCGCGACGATGCGCCGGAAACGGATGCCCAGAAGGATGAGCGCGGCGGCCCGGAGAAACTGAACGTCATCGAACTGTTCGATCATGCGCTAATTCCGCATATTCAGGTCAAGAAGACCCGGGACCTGAAAGAAGCCGTCGACAATGTCATGATGGGCGGCACGGCGTTTTTCTTCGAAGGGGAGAACGAAGCGGTGCTCGTCGATGCGAAGAACTTTCCGGTCCGCTCCACGGAGGAACCGGACCTGGAACGCGTCGTACGCGGGTCGCGGGACGGGTTTGTCGAGACGCTGCTGACGAACGTGACGCTGGTGCGGAGAAGGCTGCGCGACCCGCGTCTGAAGCTGGAGATTACGCAAGTCGGCAATCGGACGCAAACCGATGTTTGTATCGGATATATTCAGGATATATGCGATATGGATTTGGTGGAGTCGGTTCGCGACAAGATCAAATCCGTGAATGTGGACGGCTTGCCGCTTGCGGAAAAACAGCTGGAGGAAGCGATTATCGGCAAAGGCTGGAATCCGTATCCGATGGTGCGATACTCCGAGCGTCCGGACGTCGTCGCCGCGCATATGCTGGAAGGGCACATGGTCGTCTTCGTGGATACGTCGCCGTCGGTTATGATCTTGCCGACGACCTTCTTCCATCACGTGCAGCACGCGGAAGAATACCGGCAGACTCCGCTCGTCGGCTCCTACTTGCGCTGGGTGCGTTTCATGGGAATCGCCGCATCCTTGTTCCTGCTTCCGCTCTGGTTCCTGATCGTCACCTCGCCGCAGCTGAAGCCGGCCGGATTGGATTTCATCGGACCGCAAGAAACGGCAAAAATCCCGTTGATCCTGCAGTTTCTCATTGCCGAACTCGGGATCGATCTGATGCGGATGGCCGCTGTCCATACGCCGACGCCGCTGGCTACGGCGATGGGGCTGGTGGCCGCGATCCTGATCGGCGACATCGCTGTCAAAACCGGGCTGTTCGTGAACGAGGTCATCTTGTATCTGGCGGTAGCGGCCGTCGGGACGTTCGCGACGCCGAGCTATGAGCTAAGTCTTGCGAATCGGCTGGCTCGTCTCGTGCTGCTCGTCTCCGCCGCCATCTTCAAGGTGCCGGGGCTCGTCATCGCTTCGACCCTGCTGATCGCCATGCTCGCGATGCAGCGTTCCTACAACACGCCGTATTTATGGCCGTTCTTGCCGTTTAACGGCAAAGCGATGTACGACATCATGGTGCGCCGGCCTTTCCTCTCTATGAGAACGAGGATGAGCCTGACGAAAACGAAGGACGGCACGCGGCAGCCGCAATCTTGAAGTGTGACGCATTCGAAGGGATGAAACGCGTTATTCAGGCTCGCCCGGGCAGAAGCCCGCGGCGGGCTTTTTTTGCATGTTGTCTATTTAGAGCGTATTATGATACTTTAAAGGTAGGAAGCAAGACGGCGCAGCCGTTTATCTGGGGAAAGAGGGAGTCATACGCGATGTATTTACACGGCACGAGTACGATTAACGGACAAGGTCATCTCGAAATAGGAGGCTGCGATACGGTCGACCTGGCCGGCAAGTTCGGTACGCCGCTGTACGTCATGGACGAGACGCTTATCCGCAAGCGCTGCCGCGAATTTGTCGAGGCGTTCCGGGCTTCGGGACTGCCGTTTCAAGTGGCCTACGCAAGCAAAGCGTTCTGCGTGATGGCCATGTGCCGGATTGTGGAAGAAGAGGGCATGTCTTTGGACGTCGTTTCGGACGGCGAATTATATACGGCGCTACAAGCGGGTTTCCCGGCTCATCGTATACATTTTCACGGCAACAACAAGACGCCGCATGAAATCGAGATGGCGATCGATGCGGGCATCGGCTGCTTTGTCGTCGATAACTTCGTCGAGCTGCATATGCTCAATGCGATTGCCGGCGAGAAGCGTCATAAGGCGAACATTTTGCTCCGCATCACACCGGGGGTCGACGCGCATACGCACGAGTACATTTCTACCGGTCAAACAGATTCGAAATTCGGCTTCGACTTGCAGAACGGTTCCGCCAAGCAGGCGGTGAAGGAAGCGGCCGCATTGCCGAACGTCGAGCTGCTGGGCGTTCATTCGCATATCGGTTCGCAAATTTTCGAGGTCGGGGGCTTCAAGCTGGCCGTGGAGAAAATGACCGGCTTCGCCGTCCAAATGCGCGACGAGCTGGGTGTTGTTTTCAGCGTGCTCAATTTGGGCGGCGGCTTCGGCATTCGCTACATGGAAGGCGATACGCCCCTGCCGGTGGCGGAGTACGTGCGGGCGATCACCGAAACGGTACGCGACGAGTTCGGCAAGCACGGCTATCCGCTGCCGGAAATTTGGACGGAGCCGGGCCGGAGCATCGTTGGCGATGCGGGGACTACGCTGTACACAGTGGGCACGTACAAGGACATTCCGGGCGTGCGCAAATATGTGGCCGTAGACGGCGGTATGACGGACAATCCTCGTCCGGCGTTGTATCAGGCGGAATACGAAGCGATGCTCGCCAACCGCGGGAATGAAGCGAGCGAGGAAGTCGTATCGATCGCGGGCAAATGCTGCGAAAGCGGCGATATGCTCATCTGGGACGTCCGCTTGCCGCAAGTGCGCACCGGCGACTTGCTGGCCGTTGCCTGCACGGGCGCCTACAACTACGCGATGGCCAGCAATTACAACCGCATCCGCCGTCCGGCGGTCGTGTTCGTGAAGGACGGTCAAGCGGACGTTGTCGTGGAGCGCGAATCGTACGACCATCTGATTCAGAACGACGTCGTGCCGTCCCGCATGAAGCCGGTCACGAAGACAAGATAAGAAGGGGCCGTTCGGCGTTGCGGCCGAGCGGCTTTTTGCGATGCAGTGAACAGCTATCGACGAGCGTCGGCGCGTCATTTGCCGGTTTTAGGACGGCTCGAAGCAAACGGTGGAACTCCGGTAGTTTTTTTGTCGAATTATCGTTTGATGCCGGCGATATCCGGGAAAGCTCGAATAGGCATCCTCGATTTATATGCAGATTATATGCAGACATTTTCCTTTCGCATGTCGATGTAGTAAAATAGTGGAGACTCGTGCCCGCGCGGTGTAGGCGGGTATCGATCATTCGGCATGAAACGATACAGCAAACAAAGGAGCGAACTTCTCATGGCTAAACAAGCAATCATTAAATTAACCGATGGTAACGAAATAGTACTCGATCTTTTCGACAAGGACGCCCCGAATACGGTAGCTAACTTTGAGAAACTGGCCAATTCCGGCTTTTATAACGGCACGGTGTTTCACCGCGTGATCCCCGGCTTCGTCGCGCAAGGCGGTTGCCCGAACGGAACAGGCACCGGCGGCCCTGGTTACACCATCAATTGTGAGATTAACCCGAACAAACATGAGCGCGGAACGCTCGCAATGGCGCATGCGGGACGCAACACCGGAGGCAGCCAGTTCTACATTTGCTACCAGCCGCAGCCGCATTTGGACGGCCAGCATACCGTCTTCGGTAAAGTGGTTTCCGGTATGGAGCATGTGGACAGCTTTAAAGGCCGCGAGAAAATGGAAAGCGTCCAAGTTGTCGAGATATAGGCTCTTGTCCAACCAAGTCTAGACAAATCCTGCTTCAACGGTTATACTGACACTTAAAACTAAAACTGCATAGCTGAACCTTCGGGGCAGGGTGAAATTCCCTACCGGCGGTGATGTGCGGCGGCTTCGGCCGCTGCCTCAGTCCGTGACCCGTGTTCTTCGTCTGAAGAGCCGGTGGACTCGGTGTAATTCCGAGACCGACAGTATAGTCTGGATGGGAGAAGGGGATAGCGGGAATCATTCGATGCTGCGTTTGCCATGCGCTTTCTTTCACAAGCGCGGGATGCGAACATTTATTCACGATGGATGCGAGAGCGTTTCAGACCTTGTACGTACGCCGCATTCGGCCTGCGATAAACTTGGCCTTGTTCGCGTACGCGGCGCGCTTCGTTGCATTTGCACATCCGGCTGAAACGCAGGCTGTAGCGTATAACCTCATTGCGGCGGTTTGAAGTCGCAGGGTGGATATCCGAATCAAGTTCCCGTGTCCAAACTTAGCAATCCGCTTCTCACAAGCCCCTTTTTGCCATTTTGCCATGCAAAAAGAGGCTTTTTTGCATGTTCGGCCTTTGCAAGTCAGGAAAGGAGATCTGCGATGACGGCCGCGCTATTGAATGACGAATACTATATGCGGCTGGCGCTGCAGCTGGCGGGGGCCGCTTCCGGCCAGACCGGCATTAATCCGGTCGTCGGCTGCGTGCTCGTCAAAGACGGACGCATCGTCGGCATGGGCGCCCATCTGAAACGGGGCGAAGCCCACGCCGAGGTGCACGCGCTTAACATGGCCGGGGCGGAAGCCGAGGGCGCGACCGCATACGTGACGCTGGAGCCGTGCAGCCATCACGGCAAGACGCCGCCCTGCAGCGACCGGCTCATCCGCGATAAGGTGAAGCGCGTCGTGGTCGCCGCGACCGACGATAACCCGCTCGTCGCGGGCTCGGGGCTTGCGCGCTTGGCTGCGCACGGCATCGAGGTGACGACCGGCGTGCTTGCCGCAGAGGCGCGGGCGTTGAACGAGGCGTTCAACAAATACATCGCGACGGGCCGGCCCTTCGTAACCGTCAAGAGCGCCAGCACGCTGGACGGCAAAGTCGCCGCGAAGACGGGCGACAGCAAGTGGATTACGGGCGACGCTTCGCGTGCCCAGGGCCACCTGCTGCGCCACCGTCACCAGGCGATCCTGGTCGGCATCGGCACCGTGCTGGCCGATGACCCCGCCCTGACGACCCGGCTCGAGGTGCCGGGTCTGAACCCGATTCGCGTCGTCGCCGACTCGACGCTGAGGCTGCCGCCCGACGCCCGGCTCGTGCGGGACGGGGCGGCGCCCGTCGTCGTGCTGACGACGGAGCGGGCGCCGCAGGAACGCCGCCGCGCTCTCGAAGCGCGCGGCGTGCGCATGGTCGACTGCGGCCCGGGGCCGGCCGTCGACCTGAACGCCGCCATGAGGCGGCTCGGCGAGCTCGAGATCGGCTCGCTGCTCGTCGAAGGCGGCGGCAAGCTGAGCGGAGCCCTGCTGGCGGCCGGGCTCGTCGATAAGCTGGTGCTGTTCCTGGCGCCGAAAATCATCGGCGGCGGAGCATTGGCACCCGGCAACTTCGATTTTCCCGGCTTCGAGACGATGAGCCGGGCGATCAAGCTCGAACGGCTTCAGGTGGAACGCTGCGGCGAGGACGTGTGCTTGTCCGGTTATCCGCGGTACGAAAGCGAGGAATGACAAGATGTTTACGGGCATTATCGAAGAAATCGGCACGATGCGCCGCATCGCCAAACAAGGCCAAGCCATGGTGCTCACCATCGGCGCGAAACGTATACTGGAAGACGTGAAGCTGGGGGACAGCATTGCGGTGAACGGCGTGTGCTTAACCGTCGTCGCTTACGACGAGTCAAGTTTTACCGTCGATGTGATGCCGGAGACCTTCCGCCGAACGAACCTGGAACGGCTGCAAACCGGCGCTCGGGTGAATCTGGAGCGGGCGATGGCGGCGAACGGCCGCTTCGGCGGTCATATCGTACAAGGTCATGTCGACTCGACGGGCATCATCACGAGTCGAACGCCGGAAGAGAACGCCGTCGTGTTCCGGGTGGAGCCGAGAGATGCGGGGATGATGAAATACGTCATTCCGCACGGCTCGATTACGATCGACGGCATCAGCTTAACGGTCGTCGAGTCGGGGGAAGCGCATTTTACCGTTTCGATCATTCCGCATACGCTGGCAGAGACGATACTGGAGCACAAGAAGGCCGGAGACGAAGTAAACCTCGAGGCCGATGTGCTGGGTAAATATATCGAGCGATTGCTGGGCTTCCGCGGCGCGGGTCCGGAAGGACAAGGCAAGCCGCAGAGCCGGCTGACAGCTTCATTTTTGACGGAGCACGGGTTTATGTAACCCAAACTAGTGGGAGGCGAGAGAACATGACGGCACCGATTCAATTTCATTCGATCGAAGAGGCGATTTACGACCTGATGCTGGGCAAAGTGATCATCGCCGTTGATGACGAGGACCGGGAGAACGAAGGCGACTTCATTGCCTTGGCGGAGAAAGCGACGCCGGAGATCATCAATTTCATGATCAAGGAAGGGCGCGGACTCGTATGCGTACCGATTACCGAGGAGCGGGCTCAGGAGCTCGATTTACCGCCGATGGTCGTGCGCAACACCGATTATCACGGCACGGCCTTCACGGTTTCCGTCGATCATGCGGAAACGACGACCGGCATCTCGGCTTCGGAGCGCTCCCGCACGGTTCAGGCGTTGATTGATCCGAAGACGAGGGCGCATCAATTCCGCCGGCCGGGCCACATTTTTCCGTTGATCGCGAAAAAGGGCGGCGTGCTCCGCAGAGCGGGCCATACGGAAGCGGCCGTCGATTTAGCCCGGATGTGCGGCGCGTATCCGGCTGCCGTCATCTGCGAGGTCATTAAGGAAGACGGGGAAATGGCGCGTGTGCCGGACCTGATGGAAATCGCGCAAAAGCATGATTTGAAAATTATCACGATTCAAGATATGATCAAATACCGCAATTATAAAGAAAAACTCATTAACCGCGAAGTGGAAGTGCGGATGCCGACCGACTTCGGCAGCTTCACGGCCATTGCGTATTCGAATGTCGTCGACCAGAAGGAGCATGTGGCGCTTGTCAAAGGGAACATCGACACCGACACGCCGACGCTGGTGCGCGTTCACTCGGAATGCTTGACCGGCGACGTGTTTCATTCGCACCGCTGCGATTGCGGTCCGCAGCTCGCCGCGGCGCTGAAGCAGATCGATGAAGCGGGCTCCGGCGTGCTGCTCTATATGCGTCAGGAAGGCCGCGGCATCGGCTTGATCAACAAGCTGAAGGCGTATAAGCTGCAGGAAGAGGGATTCGATACGGTCGATGCGAACCTGAAGCTCGGCTTCGACGCGGATCTGCGCGACTACGGCATTGGAGCGCAAATATTGAAGGATCTCGGCATCAGGAAAATCCGTTTGCTCACGAACAATCCGCGTAAAATTCGCGGACTCGAAGGCTACGGGCTGGAGGTCATCGAACGCATACCGATTCAGATGGATGAGAACGAAGACAACACCCACTATTTGCATACGAAACAAGCGAAGCTCGGTCATTTGCTCAATTTTGCACAAGATTAAGCATGGCGGGCTTGGCCGCATCAAAAAAAATATTGAATTCGGAAGGAAGTTGTGAGATTATGGCGAAAGTATACGAAGGTCATTTAGTGTCGAAAGGTCTGAAATACGGGATCGTAGCAGGCCGTTTTAATGAATTTATTACGAGCAAGCTGGTCGGAGGCGCACTGGATGCGTTGAAACGTCACGGCGTGGAAGAAGACGAGATCGAGCTGGCTTGGGTGCCGGGCGCTTTTGAAATTTCATTGATCGCCCAGAAAATGGCAGAGAGCGGCCGTTACGACGCAGTCATTACGCTGGGGGCGGTCATCCGCGGATCAACGCCGCATTTCGACTACGTGTGCAACGAAGCGGCCAAAGGAGTGGCTGCAGTCGGGCTGAAAACGGGCGTGCCGACGGTGTTCGGCGTTCTGACGACCGATTCGATCGAGCAAGCGGTCGAGCGGGCAGGCACGAAGGCGGGCAACAAAGGCTGGGAAGCCGCGGTTACAGCGATCGAGATGGCCAATCTGGTTAAGCAGTTTAAATAAACAATAACGAACCATACAGCTAAGATCTACAGCGGGCGGGCAGAAACTAGCGGGAAGTGGGGAACAAGGGGGAACAAGCGACATGAAGGTCACGGTAAAGCTCGAAACGTTTGAAGGCCCCCTTGATTTGCTGCTTCACTTGATCGATAAAGCGGAAGTCGATATCTATGATATTCCGATTAAAGACATTACGGATCAATACATGGAATACCTGGACGCCATGACGGAGCTGGAGCTCGAATTCACGAGCGAGTTTTTGGTGATGGCGGCGACGCTGCTTTCGATCAAAAGCAAGATGCTGCTGCCGAAACCTCCGGTCCTTGATCTGGATTTCGACGATTATTTGATGGACGAAGAATACGATCCGCGTGCCGAGCTTGTGGCCAAACTGATCGAATACCGCAAATACAAAGCGATCGCCGATCATCTGCGTGACAAGGAAGTGGAGCGCAGCTTGATTTATACGCGCGAACCCGAGGACTTGACGCCTTATGTCCCCGTCGTTGTGGATAATCCGGTCAAAGGTCTGCATGTCTCCGATCTGGTTCAGGCGTTCCGCAAAGCGATGCGCCGGATGCAGAGCCGCAATGCGGTTGCCAAAATCCGCAAAGACGAAATTTCCGTCAAGGATCGGATGTTTCAGGTCATTGGCGCGCTCGAGCAGCACGGAGGGAAGCTTCTGTTCTCCAAACTCCTGGATCAGGAGCGGACAAGGGATTCAATCGTGGTCACCTTCCTGGCATTGCTGGAACTGATGAAGGTGAAGAAGATCGTATGTTTTCAACATCAATTATTCGACGATATCGTGATAAAGGTGCGGGAGGATGGAACGGCAGATGGATTCTGGGCAGATGAAATCAGTTATTGAGGGTTTGCTGTTCGTGGCGGGAGACGAAGGGCTCGACGCCAAGCAGCTGGCCGAAGTGCTGGAGCAAGATGCCGCTTTTGTCACCGACCTCGTGCTGGACCTGCAAAGCGAATTGAAGCGGCAAGGGCGGGGCATTCAAATCGTGGAGCTGGCGGGGACGTATCAGTTGTCCACGGTGCCGGAGCATGCGCCGTTCTTCGAACGCTTGGCGTATTCCCCTTCTCGAACGTCGCTTTCGCAAGCGGCTCTGGAGACGCTCGCGATTGTTGCGTATCGGCAGCCGATTACGCGTATCGAGATCGAGGAAATCCGCGGCGTGAAGGCGGACCGGGCGCTGCAGACGCTGGTGGCCAAGGATTTGATTCAAGAGGTGGACCGGGCGGATGCGCCGGGAAGACCGATTTTATACGGGACGACCAAATCGTTTCTCGACTATTTTGGATTGGGCAGTTTGACCGATTTGCCGGAAACGAGTTTGTTCGAGAACGACGACAACCTGGAAGAGGAAACGCGCTTGTTGTTCGAGAAGCTGGAAGGGGAGCAAATGACGTTCGAAGACGTGTCTTCGAAGTCGAACGACTTCTGAAACGTGCATGTTTTACCAAGGTAAAGCCATACTAACTCCTGAGGAAATGAAGCGGCAAGCTTCCGGTACCGGGAGTTTTTTGTGTTTTCCCCAGAATTTTGCCGTGCGGGAGGAGATTAGCATGGTTTGGGTTTGGATGGCCGCGGGACTGCTCTTCGTGCTGCTTCTCCTCTTGGGAAGCCGGGTGAACATTCGACTCGCCTTCACCCATCAGGATAAGAACGACGAGATTTCCGTTGAAGTCAGGGCGCTGCTAGGTCTCGTCCGTTTTCGCTATGAAGTGCCGACCCTCCGTTTCAAGGGTCTTCGCGCCGGGCTGGAAGTGAAATCCGAACAAGTCAACGCCGGGGCAGGGCGCTTGATTGCCGATCGGAAAGAAACGATCAACGCGGATAAAATCAAGCAGATGTTCGAGGATGTACGGATACTGCTGACGCATTGTTTCGATTTCAACGAGTGGCTGAGCCGGATGCTTCGGCATGTCCATTGTACGAAGCTGAATTGGAAAACGTCGGTCGGCATTGGGGATGCGCCTGAGACAGCCTTTCTGGTCGGGACGCTCTGGGGGGTGAAGTCGTCGCTGCTCGGGTTTGTATGCCGGTACATTCGTTTGGAAACCCAGCCGCAGCTGCAGGTGACGCCGGTTTTTAATCAAATGATGTTCTTGACCGAAGGGGATTGTACGATTCGTATCCGGATCTGGCATTTGCTTTCCGGAGGCGTTCAGCTCCTGATGCGCATCCGCAAGACGGAAGGCGGCCTGCAAGCTTGGCGCCGTGTGCTGATGCCGACGTCCTGAATAACGAAGCGACGCGACTTCGGATTCTGTTTCCCCTACATAGTCTGGAGGTACTCCGGTTAAGCTAAAACTGTTCTTTAATCCGACTTCAGACAGGAGGTTTCCACGTTGGCAGAGCATCCGATTCAAGGGTTAATGAAGACGGCCATGGAAAATATTAAAGAAATGGTCGACGTCAATACGATTGTAGGCGACCCGGTCGAAACGCCGGACGGCAGCATCATTATGCCGATCAGCAAAGTCGGTTTTGGCTTCGCGGCAGGGGGCAGCGAGTTCGTCACGGCGGAAGAGCATGCGAATGGGAACGGCGGTAACCGCCATGATGCGATGAACGCTTCGGTTGCGCTTCCGTTCGGCGGAGGCAGCGGCGGCGGGGTGTCGATTACCCCGATCGCATTTTTGGTTGTCGGCAAACAAGGGGTCAAGATCGTGCCGCTCGACAATCAAACGCACTTGCTGGAACGAATTATCGATTCAGCGCCGCAAGTGGTCGACCGCATTCAATCGATGATCAAAAACGGCGGCAAAGCCGGCTCCACTATGGAGACAGAGTCGACATCCGTAACGAACAACATCGAGAACCAAAATTTCATCGTTTAACTTTATCGAGAAGCTGCCCGGTCCAGGGCAGCTTTCTTTATGCGATTCCGCTGTCCGCTCGAAAAAGGATAACCCCCGCTGCATGTTCCATCAAGCGGTATTGCTCTTTCCGGGTCTAAGGAATATAGTTGATGTAGACTGCTTTTGCTTGCTTTGCGGCAAAGGCGACGAATGGAACAATAAGTAAGGAGTTATGCCTCGTGTGCGGACGGTATACGATTACGGTTTCGTGGGATGAGCTGATGATGCGCTTTTTGCTGGATGGAAGACCGGGTAAATACCAGCCGCGGTACAATGCCGCCCCCGGCCAGTGGATCCCCGCGATTCTCGGCGGCGAACCGGGCTTTGGCGAACGTGCGGCGAACCGTCTCGGGGAGCTCCGCTGGGGGCTTGTACCTTCATGGGCGCAAGACGCCAAGTCGGGTGCGCGCATGATGAACGCAAGAGCCGAAACGGTTGCGGAGAAGCCGTCGTTCCGAACGCTGCTGTCGCGTAAGCGCTGCCTCATTCCTGCCGATGGCTTCTACGAATGGAAGAAGACCGGCGGGGGGAAACAGCCGGTGCGATTCGTGCTGAAAGACGGAGGCTTATTCGGGATGGCGGCGCTTTACGATACGTGGGTCGGGGAGGACGGCGACAAGCTGCATACGTGCACGATTGTGACGACTGCGGCCAACGGATTAGTTGCGGAAGTCCACGAACGGATGCCGGTCATTTTGACCCGGGAGCGGGAGAAGGTGTGGCTCGACCGCAGCGTCCGCGAACAGGCGGAGCTGCTGCCGCTGCTCGAACCGTTCCCGGCGGAGCGGATGGATTATTACGAGGTGCGGCCCGAAGTCGGGCGCGTTGCCTATGACGAGCCGGACTGCATCCGGCCATTAGCCTAAAAGCTTGCAAGAACGAAGACCGTCAAGGTGAATTTGCGCCTTGCCGGTTTTTTGTGTACCGTCCGCATGCATACATAACCAGGTCCGATTCGCATATACATGTACAAGTAGGCCGAACTTGTCCTTCGATCGTTTGTTTGTGTCGGGGCAATTCGTCCGCCGGTGATACAGGAACGTTTTGGTGGGAGGATCATGATGAGAAGACTATGGTTTCTGTTGTTGGCCTTATGGCTTGTCGCCGCCGGCTTCGGCGGTATTCCGACCGCGCAGGCGGCTCCGGGAATAAGCACCAGCGCGGAAGGCGCGGCGCTGATCGACGTCACCTCAGGCAGGCTGCTGTACAGCGTCAAAGGGGACAAACAGATGCGTATCGCCAGCTTGACGAAGATCATGACGGCGATCGTGGCCATCGAGAACGGCAAGCTGACGGATTTGGCGAAAGTCAGCAAGAACGCCTTCGGCAAAGAAGGCTCCTCGATTTATTTAAAGCTGAATGAAGAGATGAATTTGAAAGACTTGCTGTACGGACTTATGCTTCGTTCCGGCAACGACGCCGCAACCACGATAGCGGAGCATGTGGGGGGCAGCGTCGAGGGCTTCGCCTATATGATGAATGAGAAGGCGAGAATGATCGGAATGACGCGCTCCAGCTTCAAAAACCCGTCCGGCTTGGATGAAGAAGGCCATTACTCTACGGCGAGCGATATGGCCAAACTGACTGCTTATGCATTGAAAAACCCGGTCTTCCAGGAAATCGTCAAAACGAAAGTCAAAAAAGTGCCGAATCCGAATGAATCCTGGGATTACTCTTGGGTCAATAAAAATAAAATGCTGTCGCTGTACGACGGGGCGGACGGCGTGAAGACCGGGTACACGAAGCTGGCCAAGCGCTGCCTGGTCTCTTCCGCGACGCGGGGCGGGCAACAATTAGCCGTTGTCACGCTGAACGATCCGAATGACTGGATCGATCATACGCAGCTGCTCGATTACGGCTTCGAGCACTACCCGCTCACGACGCTGATCGGCAAAGCGGAGCCGGTTGAAGGCACGGAATTCGTGGCTGGGGCACCTTTCCGATATCCGGCCGAGCAGGCGGAGAACGGAAAATTCGAGCGCAAGCTGATATTGAACGACGTCACTTCCACTGATTACAAGCTGGGCTTGAAGGGACGGATCGAGTTTACGTTGAACGGCAGAGCCATCGGTAACGTACCGCTTGTAGCCAAGGATAGTCCCCGGCTTTCCGCAACGGACCGGTCAACGTTCGCATTCTCCGAGTCGGATGCGGACGGTTGGCGGCTTTCGGATAGATGGTTATACATTTTAAGCGCATTCACCCGGGTGATGTTCACAGGACAAACCGATTAATCGTACGACAAGGGTTCCAGTCCGATCATGGGAGGGAAGGGGCATGCCTAGTTATGGTCAACTTTATTTGGTTGTTCTTTATCGTTGCCGGATTCATCGTCGCCGCATTTCAGGGAAGAATCGATTTGGTGACCGAGGCCGTTTTTGAAGGCGCGAAAAGCGGCGTCACCGTTTGTTTCGGCCTGATCAGCATCATGGTGTTCTGGCTCGGGATGATGCGGATCGCCGAGGATGCAGGCCTGCTGCGAACGATGGCCAGACTGCTCAGCCCCGTCGTCCGCATGCTGTTTCCCGGTGTCCCGAAGGATCATCCGGCGCTCGGATACATCATGTCGAACATGAGCGCGAACATTTTCGGACTCGGGAATGCGGCTACGCCGATGGGCATCAAAGCGATGCAGGAGCTGCAGAAGCTGAATCCGCACAAGGAAATCGCAAGT